>CAKPNI010000015.1 GCA_934168355.1 uncultured Clostridia bacterium | reverse complement strand
CAAACAAGTAAGGGAGAACGTTCTTATGATATCTTTTCAAGATTATTAAAAGACAGAATAATATTTTTAGGAGAAGACGTAAATAGCACAACAGCAAGCTTAGTAATAGCACAAATGCTATTCTTAGAATCAGAAGACCCAGACAAAGAAATATACTTCTATATAAATTCACCCGGAGGAAGTGTAACAGATGGATTAGCAATAGTAGACACAATGAACTACATTAAATGTCCAGTATCAACATTTTGCCTAGGATTAGCTGCAAGCTTTGGAGCAGTACTACTAGCCAATGGAGAAAAAGGAAAAAGATTTGCAATGCCAAATGCAGAAATATTAATACATCAACCATTAATAGCAGGTGGAGGAATTTCAGGACAAACAACAGACATAAAAATCCATGCAGAGCAAATGATTAAAACAAGAGAAAGATTAACAAAAATCTTAGCAGATAGAACAGGAAAACCAATTGAACAAGTTATGAAAGACACAGAAAGAGATAATTACATGACTGCAGAAGAAGCATTAGAATACGGTTTAATAGATGAAATTTTATATAAAAGAAAATAAGGGAGAGTTTTGTAAATGGCAAAAAATGATGAAACAATGAAAAATGTATATTGTTCTTTTTGTGGAAAGCCACAAAGTGGAGTAAAGAAAATAGTTGCAGGACCCGGAGTATATATATGTGATGAATGCATAAGTCTTTGTACTTCAATATTAGAAGAAGAAGGATTTCTAGATGACGAAGAAACATATACATTAAATGAAGAAACAAAAATTCCAAGTCCTAAAGAAATAAAAAAAGTTTTAGATGATTATGTAATTGGTCAAGATGAAGCTAAAAAAATATTGTCAGTTGCAGTATATAATCATTATAAAAGAATAAATCATGAAGAAAAAACAAAAAACAAAGAAGACGAAGTTGAAATTCAAAAAAGTAATATTTTACTTCTTGGACCTACTGGTTGTGGAAAAACTTTGCTTGCAAGTACACTAGCTAGAATTTTAAATGTACCATTTGCAATCGCAGATGCTACAACACTTACAGAGGCTGGATATGTTGGAGAAGATGTTGAAAATATCCTTTTAAAACTTATTCAAGCAGCAGATGGAGATATAGAAAGAGCAGAAAAAGGAATTATTTATATAGATGAAATAGACAAAATAACAAGAAAATCAGAAAATCCATCAATCACAAGAGATGTAAGTGGAGAGGGAGTTCAGCAAGCACTTTTAAAAATTGTTGAAGGTACAATTGCATCAGTTCCACCACAAGGAGGAAGAAAACATCCTCATCAAGAAATGATACAAATTGACACATCAAATATATTGTTTATTTGTGGAGGTGCGTTTGAAGGTTTAGAAAATATTATAAGAGATAGAACAGGAAAGAAAACAATAGGTTTTGGAACTGCAATTCAATCAAATAAGGAAATTGATAAATATAAAATATTTGAAGAATTGCTACCACAAGATTTATTAAAATTTGGATTAATTCCAGAATTTATTGGAAGACTTCCAATTGTTGCAACTCTTAAAGAGCTTGATAAAGAGGCTTTAAAGAAAATAGTTGTGGAACCTAAAAATGCATTGGTTAAGCAATATAAGAAATTGCTTGAAATTGATGGCGTTGAACTTGAATTCAAAGATGATGCGTTAGAAGCAATTGTAAATAAAGCAATCGAACTTAAAACAGGTGCTAGAGGACTTCGTTCTATAATTGAGGGAATTATGACTGATATTATGTTTGAGATTCCTTCAAATGATAAGATTACTAAGTGCATAATAACTAAGGAAACTGTCGAAAGTGGCAAGGAACCAGAGGTTGTTGTGGATGAGAATAAAGCAAGTGCGTAAAATAAACAAGAACGGTTCTTTAATGTAACAAGCAAAGTTGCAGTGGAGCCGTTTTTTCTGATTGGGGACTGTTCCTTTTACTAAAACTGTTCACAAAAGAACCGGTCCCAAAAGAACATTGTTCATAAAAGAACCGGTCCCAAACGAACATTTCGCAAAAGGAACCGTCCCCAATACGAAAAATTGAAAGGAATGAAAAATATGAGCCAAAATATGATGGACAATCTAATAAACAAAATTAAAGAAAAAAACAGTCCAATAGTAATGGGAATAGACCCTAGATATGAAATGATACCAGACGTAATAAAATCAAAATATCCAAAGGATATGGCAGGATTTGCTAAATCAGCAGTAGTATTTGCAAAAAAACTAATAGATGCAACTTATGATATAATACCAGCCATAAAACCACAACTTGCGTATTTTGAAATGATGGGACCTAACGGTCTAGATGCATTTCAAGAAATAGTAAATTATGCTAAATCAAAAGATTTAATAGTAATAGCAGATGCAAAAAGAGGGGATATAGGAACAACCTCACAAGGATATGCAAATACATTTTTAGGAGAAACATCATTAGACGATTATAAAGAAAAAATATATGATACAGATTTTGTAACTGTAAATCCATATATGGGAACAGACTGTGTAAAGCCATTTATAGAAGATTCTAAAAAATATGGAAAAGGTGTATTTGTATTAGTAAAAACATCAAATAAATCATCAGGAGAACTTCAAGATTTAAAATTAGAAAACGGAAATAAAGTATACGAACAAGTTGCAACATTAGTTGAAGAATGGGGAAAAGACTTAATAGGAGAATATGGATATAGCAGTATTTCGGCTGTTGTAGGAGCAACATATCCAGAGCAACTAAAAGAAATAAGAAAATTAGCACCACATACATTTTTCTTAATTCCGGGTTATGGAGCACAAGGAGGAAAGGCAGAAGATATAGCTTTAGGATTTGACGAAAATGGAATAGGCGGAATTGTTAATGCTTCAAGAAGTTTAATGTGTGCTTATAAATCTGATAGATGGAAAGAGGTTTATACGGAAAAACAATTTGCAGAAGCTACAAGAGCAGAGGCTTTGAGAATGAGAGAAGAACTTATGAGTGCGATTCAGAAATAGAAAGGGGAATTTATTATTATGTCAAAAATCCAAATACAAGCAAAATTAGTAAAAAAAGAACAATTAAAAGAAGATATTTTTAAATTCAGTGTAGAGGCACCTGAAATTGTAAAAATAGCCAAACCGGGTCAATTCTTAGAAATAAGAGTAACAGACCAAGTAGAACCATTTTTAAGAAGACCGATAAGTATATACAACTTAGATAAAGAAAACGGAATTTTAGAATTTATATTCCAAGTAAAAGGAAAAGGAACCAAAATATTAGCATCAAAAAATGAGGGAGCTTTAATAGACATAATAGGACCATTAGGAAATGGAACATTTGAATATTCAGAATACCAAAATCTTGCAATAATAGGTGGAGGAATAGGAATATTCCCATTATATGAACTTGCAAAAGGAGCAAAAAGAGAAGGAAAGAATGCAAATACATATTTAGGATTTAGAAACAAAGAATTTGTAACATTAGAAGAAGAATTTAAAAATGTATCAACAAATCTATGCATAGCAACAGATGATGGAAGTTATGGGAAAAATGGATTTGCAATAAACTTCTTAAAAGAAGACATTGAAAAAGGAAAAATAGATTCAATATTTGCATGTGGACCAATGCCAATGCTAAGAGCAGTAAAAGCATTAGCGATTGAAAAAAATATTCCGTGCCAAGTTTCATTGGAGGAAAAAATGGGATGTGGGATTGGAGTATGTTTAGGTTGTGCTGTTAAAACTGCTGAAAGCTCAAGTGAAAGTCCGGAGTATAAACATGTTTGTAAGGCTGGACCGGTTTTTGATGCTAGTGAGGTTGAATTTTAGAAAATAGAAGGAACTTTTCGCATTGGGGACGGTTCTTTTTGCAAAAAGAACCGTCCCCAATCAGAAAAAATGAAAGGAGAAAATAAAAATGAATTTAGAAGTAGATTTCGCAGGATTAAAACTAAAAAATCCAGTAACAGTAGCCTCTGGAACATTTGGCTATGGAAGAGAATATAGTGACTTTTATGACCTAGGAAAATTAGGAGCAGTAATAACAAAAGGAACATCTTTGAAACCAAGAAATGGAAACAAACCATCAAGAGTATGTGAAACGCCAAGTGGAATGTTAAATAGTATAGGTTTACAAAATCCGGGAGTAGAATATTTTGCTCAAAATGACTTACCATTTTTAAGAAAATTTGATACAAAAATTATTGTAAATGCATGTGGTAATACAGTTGAAGATTATGTTGAACTTTGTAGAGTATTAAATTCTTTAGATATAGATGCTGTTGAGCTTAACCTTTCTTGTCCAAATGTTAAGCAAGGATGTTTAGCTTTTGGTACAACTTATGAAGGAGTTAAAAATGTAACTAGTAGGTGTCGAAAAGTTTTAGACAAGCCTTTAATTGTAAAACTAACACCAAATGTTACAGACATAACAGAAACTGCAAAAGCCGTAGAAGATGCTGGAGCAGATGGAGTTTCTTTAATAAATACATTACTTGGAATGAGTATAGATATAGAAAAACAAAGACCATTTTTAGCAAATAATACAGGTGGACTTTCAGGACCTGCAATAAAACCTGTTGCAGTTAGGATGGTATATCAAGTTGCTCAAAAAGTTAATATTCCAGTACTTGGATTAGGTGGAATAGTAAATGGAAATGATGCAGTTGAATTTATGCTTGCAGGTGCAAAGGCAATTTCTATTGGATGCGGAAACTTTATTGACCCTTACGCTGCACCAAAAACAGTAGAAGGAATTGCAGATTATTTGAAGAGACATAATATTGAGGATGTTAATGATATTGTTGGAAAAGTTAAGATGAATTGATTTTTTGAAATGGGGACGGTTCTTTTTTGAAAAAGGAACCGTCCCCGTTTAAAAAAATTTTAATATTTCAATCCCAATCCATACAAATCTTCATCAATCAAAGTATGAACTCTAGTCAAAGTTCTCTCATTATCAGATTTCAAGCTATTTTCAATAAACTCAGGATGATTAATCAAAAATTCTCTCATAGTATCATCAGGATTATCAAAATATCTATTAATAAAATCTAACTGTTCTTCATTAATAGCACCATGAGACAAAGCCTCTTTAAATAAGTCTTTATTAACAGTAGCTAAAGCATGAGCAGTAACACCTACATCTTTTAAGTTATCAAAACCACCTTGATTTCGATTAATAACAACTAAAGTATGCTCCATATTTCCATTCAAATTATTAACAATAGGAACCCACCTTTTAATATAGCTAGAAGCAGTAGTAATTAAATCAGATAAATGTAAAACCTTTTCACCTTTTAAATCAGAAATATGTTCTGTACTATCAAAATTATAAGTACTTAAAACTGCAGACATATCCTTAAAAATTGTTAGGTGAGGTTTGTTTAATAAATAAGCCAAAATAACAGAGAAATACCAATCCCTTCTTTCACCACCAGATATATATTTAAAATTATCTATTCCAATGCTTGTTTCAATAAATTCTTTCATTTGATTTATAACATCTTGATAAATATTATTAGAATTATATTCTTCTAAAACTTTATCAAAAAGTTTTTTTGGCAATTCAAGTTTATCGGTTTTTCCATCAGTAATCAATTTAAGTTCATCAGTTATATAGTTTAAAAATTCAGTAGATTCTTTTTCTCCTCCATAAACGTATTGACTATTAAAAAAGTATGGAGAAAGTTTTCCAGACGTTAGCCAAAAAGGTTCATTTTCTTTACAAAATTTTATTGCGTTTGATTCAAACAAATATGATAATATTTTATTAGACATATTAATCTAACCTCCTTTAAATTTGAATATATATTATTATAATTTGGTACGATTGTCAAGAAAATTTCTGATTGGGGACGGTTCTTTTCGTGAAAAGAACCGTCCCCAATCCAAAAAAATTTCCAAAAAATATTGATATTTTTTAACATTTAGGCTACAATAGAACAAGTTCAAAAAAATGAAAAAAAGGAGGCCAAAAATTGGTAACTTTAGAAGACGTAAAAAATAACAGTGAAATAAAAGCTCTAATAGAAGGAGCGCAAAAGCAACTAGATGGGCTTCGGATACACAGAACACTCATATAGACATTTAGGAATAGTATCTGAAAGAGCAGGAAATATATTGAAAAACTTAGGCTTTGACGAAAGGACAGTAGAACTAACAAGAATTGCAGGATATATGCATGACATAGGAAACTGCGTAAATAGAGTAGACCATGCACATTCTGGAGCAATATTAAGTTACAATATATTAAAAGATATGGGAATGGATGTAGGAGAAAGAACTGAAATAATGATGGCAATAGGAAATCATGATGAAAACACAGGTACTGCGATAAGTAATATTTCGGCTGCTTTAATTTTAGCGGACAAGTCTGATGTAGCAAGGTCAAGAGTTTCAAAAACAAATATAGCAACATTTGATATACATGACAAAGTCAATTATGCAGTTACAAATGCAGATTTAAAGCTAGATGCAGAAAATAGAGTAATAACATTGAAACTAGATATAGATACAAAAATATGTCCAGTGCTAGACTATTTCAAAATATTTATGGATAGAACCATAATGAGTAAATATGCTGCAAAATACTTAAAAATCTGGTATGAGCTTATTATTAATAACACAAAATTATTATAAAACTAAATTAAGGAGGATAAAAAATTGAAAGGAAAAAAATTAAAATTAATTACAGAAATTTTAGCAATAGTTGTTATATGTTTAGTATCATTTGTAGGAATATATACAAAAAATACTAACAAAATGGAAAATCAAGTAAAAAATTATGATTTAAGTAAAGACTTAAAAGGATACAGAGAACTAGTATTCAAAGTAAGTGACGCAACAGAAGTCCTAGATTCTAGCGGTAAAGTAGTAGGAAACACAGATAACTATACAGATAGTACAATAGAATCAAATTCATATCAAAAATCAGAAAATAAAATAAATGATGATGCAGATTTAACAGAAGAAAATTACGAAAAGGCAAAAACTATAATAGAAAAAAGACTAAAAAGCCTAAAAATTCAAGATTATAATTTAAGCTTAAATAAGGAAAATGGAGACATTTACTTACAAATACCGGAAAATAGCGAAACAGACCATACAGTAAGCAATATTTTACAAGTTGCAAATTTTGAAATTAAAGATTCAGAAGATACGTCAAATGTATTAGTAACAAATGAAGATTTAAAGAAAGTATCTGCAATGTACAATACAACTACATCAGGAACAACAGTATATTTACAAATTGAATTTAACAAAAATGGAAAAAATATTTTGAAAAACTTAAGTACAGGTGAATACAAGACTGACGAAAATTTAACCAATACTACAAATAGCACGGACAATACAACTTCAGAAGATGAAAACAATACTAGTACAAGCGAAGAGAATACTTCATCAGACGAAAACAAAGAAAACACAAACACAGATAGTGAAAATAATACATCAAGTGAAGAAACTAAAACTCAAAAGAAGATAATATTATCAATAGATAGTAATGACATGATAACAACAAGTTTTGATGACCCAATAGAAGATGGAATTATAGATTTATCTATGAACAAAGCAACAACAGACCAAGACTCAATTTCAGATACATTACAATCAGCTTCAACAATAGCAGCAGTAGTAAATTCTGGAAAAATGCCACTTACATATAAGGTTTCAGAAAATAACTATGTAAATACAGATATAACATCAAATGACTTACAAAAAGCTATATATGTAGTAATAGCAATAGTTGCAGTAGCATTAATCTTATTAATAGTAAAATATAAAGTAAAAGGAATAATAGCATCTATAGCATATATAGGATTTGTTGGATTAGAATTATTACTTGTAAGATATACAAATGTAGCAATATCATTAGAATCAATAGTTGCAGGAATAATAACACTAGCTATAAATTATATGATAACATATAGACTACTAAAAACACATGAAACAGATGCAGAACTTAAAGCAAAAGCATATGCAAATGAATTCAAATCAATAATAATAAAATCTATACCAATATTTATAATTGCAGTAGTATTTGTATTTATCCAATGGACAAAAGTTTCAACATTTGGAATGACTTTGTTTTGGGGATTAATTTTAAGTATAATTTACAATTATGTAGTAACAAGAGACATGATAGATTAGTGGAAAGGAAGAGGAAAGATGAAAAGTACAAAAAAGATAGGTCTAATTATTGTAGCTATAATTATTATTGTTGGTGCAATTGTATGTAAGACAAAAGGATTTAATATAGAGCTTACATATTCAAATAGGCAACAAATGAATGTTTCAAGTAGTACAGAACTTGATGTAAAGAAAATAGAAGAAATATCAAAATCTATTTTAACAGACAGAAAAGTAAGAGTTCAAAAACTAGAAAGATTTGGAAATGCGGTTCAAATTATAGCAGAAACAATAAGTGATGAAGAAAAACAAAATGTAATTAACAAAATAAATGAAGAATGCGGAACAGACATTTCAAATGATGATACAAAAATAGTAACAATACCAAATACAAGAATAAGAGACATTTTAAAACCATACATATTACCAAGCATAATAACTTTTGCAGCAGTATTATTATATTTTGTAATAATGTATCATAAACTAGGTTTAAGAATGGTACTATTAAAAGGTATTTTTACACCTTTAATTGCTGAATTAGTATATTATTCACTTATTGCAATTACAAGAGTAGAATTCGGAAGAATAGCAAATAGTTTGGGAATAGGATTATATATATTAGCAGTAGGAATGTTAGCAATAAAATTCCAAAACCAAAAAGAAAAATTACCAAAAAATAATGACAAAAAGGAGAATGATTAAAAATGGGAGAACAACAAGAAGTTATATTAACTCAAGAAGGATTTGATAAATTAGAGGAAGAGTTAAATTATTTAAAAACAGAAAAAAGAACAGAAATAGCTGAAAGAATAAAGGTTGCAAGAGGATTTGGAGATTTATCTGAAAACTCTGAATATGATGAAGCAAAAAATGCTCAAGCCGAAAATGAGCAACAAATAGCTGAATTAGAAGTAAAAATTAGAAACGCAAAAGTTATAGACAGCAGTGAAATTGATACAAAAACAGTTCAAATTGGAAATTTGGTTAAATTATATGATGAAGAATTTGAAGAAGAAATTGAATATACAATAGTAGGTTCAACAGAAGTAAACTTAGCAGAAAATAAAATTTCAAATGAATCACCAATAGGAAAAGCTTTACTTGGTAGAAAAAAAGGTGAAGTTGTTGATGTTGATGCTCCAGATGGAATTATCAAATTCAAAATTTTAGCTATAAAAAAATAATATAAATTAAACACTTGCATATATTTTATTTAGGTGAAATATATGCAAGTGTTTTTGATTGAAGAGGCAAGTAAAACAAGCCTTTTAAAAAGATTAGTTAAGAAAGTAGAACTTATAGATGATAAAATTTTGATTAATTGTAAAATAACCAAATATTCTCAAAAAATTAGAGCATTTAAGAGAATACAAGAAATATTGGCCCAAAATAATGTGAAAAATATAATACTTTCAAAAAATTTAAAAAATGATAAGGACTTAGTAAACCTATTTTATAGTAACAATTTTAATATAATAGATGGAAAAAATTTACACAAAAAACTGATAATTCAAATTATACAAAATATATGTAAGAAAAATGAAATAAAATCACAAGACAAGCAAATAAGCATAGCAATAAATGTAGTAAATTCCTTTGGAATAAACTGCACAAAAATTTTAGCACGAAAGTTTAAGACACTAAATGTTGTGACAAATAATATAAATTATTTTAAACCATTAAAAGAAAAGCTTTGGGATGAAGAGGGAATTATTATAACACTTACAAATAATAAGAAAAAGGCATTAGCTAAATCAGCTATTATTTTAAATGTGGATTTCCCAGAAGAGCTAATAAATAGATATATAATATTTGATGAAGCTATTTTAATAAACTTAGAAGAAGAAATAAAAATTAGAAAAAAGAGATTTTGTGGAAAGATAATTAATGACTATAAAATAAAGCCAAAAGAAAATTCAGAATTAGAAGCATTTTTGAAGAAAGAAGAATATGAAAATTTTAATATAAAAGATTTAACAGAAGTATATGTTACAAACAATCCAAAAGAATTAGAAAATATAATAATCCTATAAATATGAGTATAAATTTCCTTAAAAGGTAAATAATATTATTAATTAAATTTTAAGGAGGATTATATGGGAGTACATTTTAAGGAAAATGAGGAAAAAATAACAATAGGGATGATTATATCCGGAATAATGATTATTGCAATACTTGTTACATCATTAATTGTGTATTTACTTAATATAAATAGCTCAAAAAATAATGGAGAGATTGCAAGTCAAGAGGAAGTTAAGACAAGTGATGTTCAAAATAATGATGATGATTTTGAGTCTGTAAGTATTGATATAGGTAAGTCTGTAAATGAGGCTAAAAATGAAATAAAGGAAAATACATCAAATACAAATACAAATAGTAATACTGCGGCAAATACAAACACACAAAAGGCTACATCAAATACTACTTCAGAAAATACTGTGACCTCATCATCTAAGAACACAAATAAAGAAAACACCACAAAAACAGAAAATACAGATAAAAAAGAAGAAACAACTGAAATTAAATTTGTAGCACCAGTAAAAGGAGAAGTTTTAAGAGAATTTGCGAAAGATAGCTTGGTTTATTCTGACACTTTAGAAGAGTGGATAACTCACACAGGTGTAGACATAAAGGCGGATAAAACAACAGTTGTAAAAGCTGCTGCCAAAGGAAAGGTTGAAAGCATAAAAAATGACCCAAGATATGGTTTGACTGTAATTGTAAGCCATGATGGTGGATATAAAACTGTTTACGCAAATCTTTTAACTGCTGAATATGTAGTTGAAGGAGAAGATTTGGAGGAAGGACAAACTATTGGAACAGTAGGAAACAGTGCTTCATTTGAGGTAGCAGATGATTATCATTTGCATTTTGAACTTATTAAAGACGGGGAATATTTAAACCCTTGTAATCTAATTGAATTTTGATGATTTTCTCATTGGGACCGTTTCTTTTTCCATTGGGACCGTATCATTTCGCGAAATGATACGGTCCCAATGGAAAAAGAAACGGTCCTTATGCGAAAAAAATAGTCAAAAGTATTGCAAAAAAATAAAAAATAGTATACAATTCAAGCATAAAAATACAAAAAAGAGGAGGAAAAAAATGGATTTTAAACAAAAATTCAAAAGAAACAAAGGAATAACGCTAATTGCATTAGTGGTAACAATTATTGTGTTATTAATTTTAGCACGGAATAAGCATAAATATGCTTACAGGTCAAAATGGGATACTTAATAGGGCAACAGAGGCACGAGTAAAACAAAGTAATGCACAAATAACGGATACAGTAGGACTAAAATACAGTGAGTATCAAATGGAGGAAAAAATAAGTCCTTCAGGATCAAATTTTATAGAATATATGCAAAATAAGGGATATATTTCAAGTGATGGTGTTATAAACACTCAAAGTTTATCTGGCAACAAGTTACCATTAGGTAATGGAAGTGGAAAAAAAGATACTTATGTGTTAGAAAATACAGAAAGTGGATATGTAGTAAATTATTATGACCAAAATGGAGAAAAACAAAATGAAATATGGAATGTAACTGGAACTAGTACGGATGATACACCTTCAGGAGATATTGCAGATGAAAATATGTTTGAATTTGACCCTACAACAGGTACAATTGAAAGAATAAAACAGGAGTATGTGGTAGATTATTATGACTATACAGATTTTAATTATTCGTATTTTAATAAAAGTGGACTATGGTGTAAAACAAAAAATGATATTGATACTCTAACCATACCTAGCTCAATAAATGGTGTAGCAGTAAAAAGAATAGAGAGCCTAGGAATTTTAAATGTAAAAAATATAATAATAGAAAATGGAATAGAAGAAATAGGCTACATTGGAAGCAAAACGAGTGAATATGTTTGGGATAACGAAAGACGTGATAACGAATATTATAGAGAATTTGAATTGGAAAATATTACAATTCCGGATAGTGTGAAAAAAATTGGCGATTATGCGTTTGGAGGTTGTACAAAGTTAAAAAATATAAAGTTAAGTGAAAATTTAGAGGAAATAGGTAATGGAGCATTTTATAATTGCAATAGTTTAAATGAGATAATAATACCTGCAAGTGTGACAAAAGTAGGAGGACATGCTTTTGATCTGTGCGATGAGTTAACAAGTATAACGTTTGAAAATACATCTAACTGGTATTGCCAAAATGAACTGGTTGATGTTACTGATCCTGCCGCAAATATAACTAAATTAAATACTTGGAAAAGTTTTGAAAGAAAATAATTGAAAAAATACTCGAAATGGAAAAACTATTAAAAATAGTATACAATTCAAACATAAAAATACGAAAAAAAGAGGAGGAAGAAAAATGAATTTTAAACAAAAATTCAAAGGAAACAAAGGAATAACGCTAATTGCATTAGTGGTAACAATTATTGTGTTATTAATTTTAGCACGGAATAAGCATAAATATGCTTACAGGTCAAAATGGGATACTTAATAGGGCAACAGAGGCACGAGTAAAACAAAGTAATGCACAAATAACGGATACAGTAGGACTAAAATACAGTGAGTATCAAATGGAGGAAAAAATAAGTCCTTCAGGATCAAATTTTATAGAATATATGCAAAATAAGGGATATATTTCAAGTGATGGTGTTATAAACACTCAAAGTTTATCTGGCAACAAGTTACCATTAGGTAATGGAAGTGGAAAAAAAGATGTATATGTATTAGAAAGTACAGAAAATGGGTATGTAGTTAACTATTACGACGAAAATGGTAATAAAGATACTGAAGTATGGAATGCAACAGGAAGTAGTTCAAGTGATACACCTTCAGATAATGCTACAAAAAGAGATGAAAATATGTTTGAGTTTGATGCTACAACAGGTACAATTTTAAGAGTTAAAAAAGAATACGTAGTGGATTATTATAATTATAATGCTTGGAGTACTTATTTTAATTCTGACGATAAATGGTGCAAAATTGAAGATGGAATTGATACTTTGGTTATACCAAATTCTATTAATGGAGTTCAAGTAAAAATTGTTCAACAGTTAGGAATTACTAATGTGAAAAATATAATTTTTGAAGAAGGAATTGAAGAGATATATTGTATTGCAAATTATTATAGGTGGAATGAATACGATCAATACGATCACCCACAGCTTTTAAGTGTCAAAATACCTAGTAGTGTAACCAAAATGAGTGACTTATTTAATGAATGCGAAGAGCTATCAAGTATAATAATTGATAGTAATAATCAAAAATATACATCTGGCGAAAATGAAAATGTGATTATTGATAAATCTACAAATGAATTACTGGCTGGATGTAAGAATAGCATTATCCCAGATAATGTAGTAGCAATAAGCGATCATGCTTTTTCGAATTGCAAAGGCTTAACAAACATATCAATACCAAACAGTGTGACAAAAATTGGAAACAGTGCATTCGCAGGGTGTACAGGTGTAGAAAGTATATCAATACCAAAAAGTGTTACAAGCATTGGGATGTATGCATTTAGTTCATGGACTTCAAAACAAACAATCAATTTTGAGGCTGATAGTGAACAATCAACTTGGAATAACTATTGGAGTTCTGACTGTGAAGCTAAAAAAAATTATGGAGTTAGTATGTAGTAAGGCTAAAAAATATTAGATGATTAGAGAAAAGGAATACCCAAAAATGAAAAAAAATATAACAACAATAATAATATTCCTGATAGTCATACTTACAACAATCCTAATAGGAAACCCAATAGTAAAAAACGACAACTTAATAAATATAGTAATAGGAATAGTAGGGATAGTTATAATAATAAAAAATAAAAAAGAAAAGCAAAAAATGCTAACAAATAAAACAACAAAAGCAATGCTGATGTTATCAATAACATCAGCATTACCACTAATATTAAATAAATACTTAACTTTAAATGGAACGATAATTTACATATTTAGATACATATCAATACTTGCAATATATATAATAACAAACCAAGAACTAAAAAAAGAAATAAATAATCTAGAAAAAATAAAAGACATAATAATAGTATCTGGAATAATATTAGTTATGTTTGGAATAGACCTATTAACAACCAATATGAGTTATGAATTCGTAAAAAAAATAATAGGAGCAACAACAGACCAAGAGTCATTAACTAGAATGTATTCACTATTTTTATATAGTAATACATTTGCAATAAGTACTGTTGTGGCTTATATAATAAGTATTGATCAAACACTAAACAAAAAAGAAACAATATATGCCGGAATATCAACATTGCTACTATCGGGAATAATATTAAGCCAATCGCGAACAACATTATTAATATTAGGAATAATAATGATAATATATGTGCTAATATTACCAAAACAAGAAAAAAATTGTTTAATAAAATTACTTTTGGTAAGTACAATATTAAGCATAATATATGTAACAGCATTTACATATCTAAAAAGGATAGGATATAATAATGTAATATGGCTTATAACACTAATAGTTCCTATAATATCAACATACATTTATAATAAAATGAAATTAAATGAAAAAATAGATAAGATATTTAAAATAAAATACCTACTAATAGTGTCAATAGCAATTGTAATTATTGTCTTAATATTATCGATGTTTAAGAGTGATTTAGTGTTATTCAATAATGAAAATTCTCAAACTAAAATAACCAAAAATATTTATGATGTAAAAGAAAACAATCAATATAAAATTCAATTAGAAATTGAGGCAAAATCAGATACTACAAAAGACAATTATATAATTGAATTTATTCAAAGAAATAACTATTCAGACAGTTTGGGAGAAGAAAAAATTGAGATAAATAATTATGAGGGAATAAAGGAATTTAATATAAATACAGTCGAAGGAATAAAATGGATTGAATTTAGTGTTTCAGCTAAAGAAACGGGTAATGGAAAAACACTAAAAATAAAAAGTCTAAAAATAAATGGAAAAGAATTTGTATTAAATTATAAATTTTTGCCGACAGATATGGTTGCACAATTAAAGTATATAAATCTATCCCAAAGAAGTGTTCAAGAAAGAAAGATTTTTATTATAGATGGAATAAAAATACTAAAAAAATCTGGACTCTTTGGAATTGGCGGAGATGGTTATAAATATGCAGTTCAAGAAGTTCAATCATATTATTATGGAGTTTCTCAAATTCATTGCTATATATTACAAATAGCGATAGAATTTGGGATAATAGGGTTAGTAGTATTTTGTTATTTAATGTTATTGACTTTTAAAAACATAATAAAAATTATTAAAAATAAGAAAAAAGAAAAATATAGCATAGTATTAGCATTTATAGCACTTTTTTTACATTCTTTTGTCGATTTTGATATGACATTTTTTTACACAATGATAATATTTTATATGTTGATAGCTATAATAAACTTTAACGAAATTGAAGAAAAAAAGGGAAAAATGGATAAAATTATCGAAAGCATAGTTGTGATAATACTTGCAATATCTACAATATTTAATATTAACGAAGTATATGTAAAAACTACAAAAGAAGGTACTTTAAAAAATGTAAGAACCTATGAGCAAAAAACTAATGTAGAAAAAAAGTATATAAGGCTAGTTCCATATTCATATGAATATAAAATGGAAAGAATAGAATATATAAAATTATACAAAGATGTTAAAGAAAAAGAACTATCAAAAGAACAAAAAGAAAATATGGACAATGAGCTTGTACAATTATTAAAGACAAGCATATGTAGCGAAAAAAGAAACTCTGATATAATTTTAGAATGTATTGAAATAATAAAAAATACAAATGATGATAACGACAAAAAAATTGCATATGAAAAAATAGAAGAAACATTAAAAATGCATAAATACAATGCTATAAAAATAGTAAATGATTATGAAAACTTGAAAAAAGTAGATGATAGTAAAATAAAAGAAATTATAAACAACAATATTGACAACTCGATTAAAAATTTACAAGAATATGAAAAGTGTAGAATAACAAAACAGCAATCAGATAAAATGATAGAACAACTAAAACCAAATGAAAAAAAGGAGGGAGAGTTTTGATTAATTTTTCAGTTTTGATTCCAGTGTATAATAAAGAAAAACCTGAATATTTTAAACAAACTTTACAAAGTACGATAAATCAAACCGTTAAGCCATCAGAAATTGTTATAGTAAAAGACGGAATATTAACAAAAGAGCTAGAAAATGTAATAAAAGAATTTGAAAGTGGTAATAAAATTAAAATCAAAATAATCCCTTTAGAAAAAAATATAGGTACAGGTGGAGCTCTAGCAATTGGAGTAAATGAATGTAGTTATGATTACATTGCGAGACTCGATAGTGATGATATAGCTGTAAATAATAGATTTGAATTGCAAACTTCATTTTTTGAAAAAAATCCAGAAATTGATATAATAAGTGGATACATTGAAGAATTTAGTGAAAACTCTAACAAGAAAAACTATATAAGAAAAGTTCCGATAACAGATACTGAAATAAAAAAATATATAAAATATAGGTCTCCATTTAATCATTCGGCGGTAATGTACAAAAAAGAAGCTATTTTAAGAATAGGAAATTACGGTAATTTAAGGAAGATGGAAGATTATGATTTATGGATAAGAGCTGTAAAAAATAATCTAAAATTACATAATATCCCCGAGATTTTGCTAAAAGTAAGAGTTGAGGATAATACATATAAAAAAAGAGGCGGATTAAAATATATTGGTACAATTTTATATACTCAAAGGCAATTAAAAAAGAATGGCATAATAACAACATTGGAACAAATTAGAAATGTTTTGCTTAGAGGGGGAGTTGCAATTATGCCATATGAATTACGAAAATGCATATACTTGAATTTTTTAAGAGGGGAAACATCTAATGAAAGAAAAAATAACAGTAATAATGAGTGTATACAATGAAAAGGATGAATATTTAAAATTAGCAATAGAAAGCATTTTAAATCAAACTTACAAGGATTTCATTTTTATTATAGTTGAAGATCGGAACAAATAGTGCAAATAGAAATGTAATAAGAAAATATAAAATGAAAGATGATAGAATAAGAATTATAGTAAATGAAATTAATCTTGGACTTGTTAAATCTCTTAACAAGGCTATAAATATGACAAATACTAAATATATAGCAAGGATGGATTCAGATGATATTTCAAATAAAAATAGACTTGAAAAACAAATCAATTTTCTTGAAAATAATGACCAATATGTTTTAGTGGGAAGCCGAGCAAATTACATAAATGGAAAAGAAAAATATAAAGAAAGTCAGTTTTATGGAGAAGTAAAAAAAGATATACTTATTAAATTTTGTGTGTTTTTTCATCCAAGTTTATTAATAAAAACAAAAGTATTAAAACAGATAAATGGTTATGAAGATTATGAAAGAAATGAAGATTATGCATTATATTTAAAATTATATTATTTAGGATATAAGGGGTATGTATTACAAGATGTTTTACTTAATTATAGACAGGATATTAAATCATTTGAGAGAAAAAAATATAAGGATAGAATTGTAGAATTTCAAGTAAGACGAAAATATTTAAAACTTTTAAAAATAGAACTGCCAAAGAGATTTTTATATACAATAAAACCATTAATTGTTGGTTGTATTCCAAAAAAAATAATGTATTTATATAAAAAAATAAAAAAGGAGAGCAAATGAAAACAATCAAAATTAATTTTGTGGATTTTTGGGATTTAGACAAAGAAAATAATGTAATAACAAATGTATTAAAAACAAGATATAATGTGGAAATTTCAACTAACCCAGATTATATCTTTTGTTCAGTTTTTGGATATCATCATTTTGAATATAGTAATGTGGTAAAAATATTGGTGTTAGGCGAAAATTTAGCACCGGATTTTAATTTGTATGATTATGCAATAGGGTTTTATGATATAAAATATGATGATAGATATTTAAAATATAATATATTATTGGAAAAAAATATATATGATATGATAGAAAATAGAAAAAATATTGTAAATAATAAAGAGAAAAAGTTTTGTGGGTTTGTATATGGAAAAAGTGTGTGTAATCCAATGAGAATACATTTATTTGATAAATTAAATGAATATAAAAAAGTGGATAGTGGAGGATTATTAAAAAATAATATTGGAAGAAAAATAGGAAATAAAAAGATTGATAAGATAAATTTTCAAAAACAATATAAATTCGTCATTGCATGTGAAAATCAACAGTTTCCAGAATATAATACAGAAAAAATTTTTGAAGCTTTTGCATCAAATGCGATTCCGATTTATTGGGGAGATCCAAAGATAACTGAAGTATATAATGAAAAATCATTCATTAATTGTAACCAATTTAAAACATTAGATGAAGTTATAACTGCAGTAAAGGAAATAGACCAAGATGATGAAAAATATGTTAAAATGCTAAATGAACCTATATTTAAAGATGAAAAATATTATGAAAAACAACAAGAAAATTTAAAATCATTCTTATATAATATTTTTGATAAAGAAAAATCTAAAGCTAAGAAAATAGAATTTAGCAAAAACTACTATTCATATAAAATTTATATAAAGTATTTTGTTATAAATTGGTTATATAATATGCATTTGAAAATACTAAAATTAAAAAAAGAGATTAAATTTAAATGGGAGAAAAGACGTGGCAAAGGTGTTTGATTATGTAATAATAACAGTTGCTAATCAATTTCAAAAGGATTATCTAGAAAATAAGCTATTAGAGCGAAATTTGCAAAGCAACTTAGAATATAAAATATTGATAGAAAAGAAAAAAGTAGGCTCTGGTGGAGCAGTATTAAATTTAGTAAAACAAATGGAAATAGAAAACAAAAAAGTTTTATTAATAAATTCTGCAGGAAAGTGTCAAAGGATGCCTTTATATGCAAAAAAAGGAAAAATATGTATTCCAACTTTTTTAGGCAAAAATAAAATAGTATTTGATGAAATAATTGAAGAAACTATGCCGATAGGAGAAAGAATGCTACCTGGTATTTTGATTGTATCTGGAGATTGTACAACTGTTTATAAAAAAATAAACAAAAATGAATTTAAAGAAAACACAGCTTTTTCAGTTTTAACTGATGCCGAACAAGGAAAAAGACATGGCGTATTTGTTGCAAATGAAGAAGGGATTTTAAAAGAAGCATTACAAAAGGAACCTGTAGAAGTATTAAAAAACAAAGGAGCTGTGAATGAAAAAAATCAAGTTAATATTGATACAGGTATAATTTATTTTAATGAAAATACTTTAAATGATTTGAAAAAAGTAAATTTTTCTAATGATGTAATAATAAATCTGTATACTGATTTGTTAAATCCATTATGTCTAGAGGCAGAATTTAAAAAATATTTGTATCAAAAGTCTGAAATGGAAATAACAGAGAAATTATTAAAAACAAGAACAGAAATATGGGATAGGCTAAATGGTAAAATTTTAAAAGTTGAAAGTTTTGAGGATGGAAAATTTATACATTATGGAACAACAGAGGAATTTTTTAAAATAGCAAATGAAAGAACAAAAAATGAAAAGATGATTTTTGAATAATAGATGTACCTTTGATAAAAAGTACATCTATTGTCTAATAAGTATTAAAATTTAAGATCAAAATCATAGATTTTTATATTTGAATTACAAAATTTTGAAGTCAAAATATTAGCAAATGTTTCCTTGGAGATATCATCATTTAGCAATAATGTAAGAAATCCACCATTGCCAGCTCCAGATAGCATGTATCCGTCTAAATAATTGGCAGAAAAGTTGATAATATTATCAATTGTATTATTAGTGAAGCTTTTATTTAAATCTATATTTAAATGAAAGCTTTTCATCATATTTGAGCCAAAAGATTTTAAATCTCCATTAACAAGATTATTTTTCATATCCATAGCGGTTTGCCCAATATTTTTTAGTGTATGTATTGTATTGGCATCGTTGCTAATATAATTTCCCATAATAGATGAAAGTAAATTTTTTGCAATACGAGTTTTACCTGTATAAACAAAAACGATTTTGTTTTTAAGTTTTTCTTGGATATCACTTTTTATAGGAATGGACTCGCAATAAATTGATGGCAAAATTCCAGGACTAAAATGAATTAATTTAAATCCATTATTAGATGAGCCAATTGCGTCTTGATAACCTCCACCAGTATTCATAATTTGTTCTGCACAAGTAGTCATATGAAAGAGATTTAAATCAGTATAGCTTTGCCAACAAAACATAAAAATTGCTTTTATACAAGAATAAAGTAAAATACTGCTAGTACCAAGACCGAGAACCAACAGGAATATCGATTACATTTGTAGTTAGTTTAAACCCCAAATTTTTATTAAAAAAACATTGCAAATTAAAGTCAAGGTCAAATGGTATGAGCCCTGATGCTAAAATTGCAGATTTGTGAAGTGCAAAAGGAGCATTTGGAGATTGACAATTGGTTAATTCTAACATGTTTGTTATTTCAACTTCTGAATAGCTATTAGATAGTATAATTTTAGGCATATTTATTTTTTCTATTTTTACATTAACGGGAAATGCATTTTTATATGAAATTGGTATATTTAATGTATAACCTAAATTTTCATTACAATATGGTGGAGTGTCATTCCAACCGGCAGAAAAATTTGCTCTTAAAGCTGAGGATACTGTAATAGTATTTTGAAATTTATTGGGGATAAATGGCTTTATTAATGATATATATTGACTTCTTAATGCATTAGGTGTCATTTGTGAGGTCTCCTTTTTTATATTTTAGCAAGATTTTATAATAGTTGGAGAAAAAAAGCAAGTTTTGAGTTACAATTTATAGTTTGAGAAATTTTTAATTTGTAATAAATAAAAATGTAATAAAAAACAGCTGCAAAAATGATTGCAAAAATATTCATAATATGATAGTATAAAAGAATAAAAAAATAGGAGGACAAAAATGTTAAAAGAAACATTAAGAAGAAACAAAGGAATAACCCTAATTGCTTTAGTTGTAACAATTATTGTGCTATTAATTTTAGCAGGAATAAGTATAACAATGTTAACTGGACAGAATGGAATACTCAATAGGACAAATGAAGCACAAGAAAAAACAAAAGTGGCACAAATAGATGAATTAGTAAAAGTATCAGTGATAAATGCAGCTTCACAAGGACAAGGAAATTTAACAGATTTAAATTTAAAAAAAGAATTAAATAACAATATAGGAGAAGGAAAGTATGAAATTTCCGGGAATGAAACAGACGGATGGACAATAACTGTAAATGAAAAAGAATATAAAATAGACAGTACTAAAGAAAATATAGAAACATTACCAACAGGAGAGGGAACAACGCCATATTTGCCAAATAATGCATTTACAAAAAAAGAAGGGGATTTATCTACTGGATTAGTAATAAAAGACAGTAAAGGCAATGAATATGTGTGGGTGGAAGTGCCAATAACAATATATTCGGATTCAAAATATAATACAAATGGAACTCCAAGTTCGGCAAATGATTGGGAAAAAATAAGGGATTGCTTGAAAGCATATACAGTAGATTATTCGAATTCATCTTATAAAGACACAAATACAGATGGAATAACATATTCAGATGATTATAAAGATATGTTAAAGAGTGTATATACAAATGGAGGATTTTGGATAGGAAGATATGAAGCAGGATATGAAATAGATAAAAGTAAGGGTGAAACAGTAAGAGATTATAAAGATGATTATTATACAGAACATCCAACAACACAAAAAGTAGTAATAAAGGAAAATGCTTATCCTTATAATTGGGTAAGAAGAGATCAAGCAGAAGATTTGTCGACAGGAATGAATTATAACGGAGTAACAAGTAGTTTAATATATGGATTGCAATGGGATTTAACATTGAAATATATTGAAACCAAAAATGCAACTACAAAAGAAAACTTAACAATAAACAGCTCTACAATTGGAAATCATTATGAGTCAGAATTTACACTAAATAGAGGAAAATTTGCAAAGTACAAAGAGTTATCAGATTGGTTTGATTATAATAGTGAAGAAAAAAGTGATTTAGTGACAGGAGGAGTAAAGAAGCCTCAAAGTTTATATTATAATGCAATATTATTAACAACAGGGGCAACAGAAGCAACAAACTTGCAAAATATATACGATATAGCTGGAAATGTATGGGAATGGACAAAAGAAAACTCGAGTACTAGCAATCCTTGTGTTCATAGAGGAGGCAGTTACTATGGTATGGGTTCAAGCAATCCCGCTAAGAATCGTGACAGTGCTGCTACTAATATCTCATATGACAACGTTGGTTTTCGTATTGTGCTTTGGAAGTAGTAAATTTTACGCAAGAAAATAGCAAAAAACATTGCTATTTTCTTATTTTTTTAGTACAATATAAAAAGTAAAAAGAGAAAGGTGTTGACACAAATGAGATTAAAAATGCCATATGGAATAAGTAACTATGAAAAAATGATAAATGATGGATATTACTATGTAGACAAAACAAAATACATAGAAAAGCTAGAAAATCTATCAGAAACCAACATAATGTTTTTACGTCCAAGAAAATTCGGAAAAACACTATTTACAAGTGTGTTGGAAAACTATTATGACAAAAATAAAGTAGACAAGTTCGAGAGTTTGTATGGAAACACATATATAGGAAAAAATCCAACAAAATTAAGAAACAGCTATTGTATATTAAGATTTAACTTTTCCGGAATAAATACAGAAAATGAAGAAACAACAATGAAAGGATTTAAGGAAAAAGTTTCCATATTTATAGATGGTTTTGCAAAAAAATATGGAATAGATTTCTATGTAAATCAAGAGCAAACAACAGAGGGAATATTAAGGAGTTTAATAGAAGCGTTTAAGCTTCAAAAACCAGATGACAAAATATATGTAATAATAGACGAATACGACCATTTTGCAAATGAACTACTAGGATTTTCACCAGAAAACTTTAGAAGTTTAGTATCTAAAAATGGAAGAGTAAGAAAATGGTATGAAGTTTTAAAAGAAGGAACAGAAACGGTAGTAGATAGAATATTTATAACAGGGGTAGCACCAATAACATTAGATAGTTTGACAAGTGGATTTAATATTGGAACAGATATAACTCAAGATATAGATTTTAATGATATGATGGGATTTACTAGAGATGAGTTAGTCGGAATTTTAAACAACCAAGAAATATCTATAGAAGAGCAAGACAAAATATTACCGATAATGAAAGAAAATTATGACGGATATAAATTTAGTTTAAATGCAAAAAATCAAATATATAATTCAAATATGTGTCTATATTTCTTATCAAGATATATTAGATTAGGAGAGATACCAAGCGATTTGATAGATATGAACATAGCAAGTGATTACAGTAAAATCGGAAAAATGCTAGACCTATGTAAAGGTGAAAATAGATTAGAAATATTAAGACAAACAGTGCAAGGAGAACCAATAGTAAATAACATTGTAAAAAAATTTAACCCAGCAATAGAATTTACAGAAACACATATGATATCAATGCTATATTATTTAGGGTATTTAACAATATTTGGTGAAGACCTAGGAATGCCAGAACTAAAAACACCTAATAAAGTTATGAGGGAAATTTATGTTGATTATTTTATGAAGTTAATAGATAAAGAGGCTGAATTTAAAGTTGATGATGCAACAACTCAAGAAATATTAAGAGAAATAGCTAAAGAGGGTAAAATTGATAAAATGGTAAAAACATTAAAAATATATTTAAACAATTTATCAAATCGAGACTTTATAAAATTTGATGAAAAATATATTAAATTAATATTCTATTGTATATCAATGACATTACCAATATATTCTACAAAATCAGAGATGGAAGTAAATAGAAATTATCCGGATATTTTGCTTGTGCCAAGAGATAGAACAAAAGGATATAAGGCAATAATGGTAGAATTTAAGTATATAAAAAAAGGAGAAACGGCAAAGTTAGAAGATAAACAAAAAGAGGCAAGAGAGCAAATTGAAAGATATAGTAGTTTTGAGGATATAAAAGATATAGAGGGATTAAAAAAATATACGATTGTTGTAGCAGGAAATGAAATTTATGTTCAGGAAATATAGGGCTGAATTTTTTACACCCAATTTTTCAAAAATCCTTGCCAAAACTCAAAAAATGTAGTAAAATAGCTTATGTAAAAAATTCCTTAAACTTAGTTAAATAATTAACACACCCGATTTTAAACCAGGTTTAAGGAGAAAAAGAAAGTAGGAGGTGTAAACTATGATATCAAAAGAATCAAAAGCTGAAATAATAGCAAAATATAAAAGAGATGAAAAAGACACTGGTTCACCAGAAGTACAAATCGCTCTTTTAACAGAAAGAATCAATGAACTAACAGAACACTTAAAAGTTCACAAAAAAGACAATCACTCTAGAAGAGGACTTTTAAAAATGGTTGGTAAAAGAAGAAATTTATTAAACTATTTAGCTAAAAAAGACGTAAACAGATATAGAGAAATAGTTGCTAAATTAGGATTAAGAAAATAATTATATTAGGGGGGCAGGAGGAATTTTTGCCCTTCTTTTTTAAAGTTTTATAGTAAGTTTATGTATTAGCCTAAGTGTAGCTTGTATAATGTGCTTAAAATCTTAAACACATTATAGAGGTTACATGCTAATAATATAAGCTTAGATTAACGGGGTGTAAAAAATATAATAAAAAAGGAGAAATTTTATGTTTAAAGTTTATGAAACAGAATTAGCAGGAAGAAAATTAACAATAGAAACAGGAAAAATGGCAGCTCTAGCCAATGGAAGTGTCTTGGTAAGATATGGAGACACAGTTGTTATGGTAAATGTAACAGCATCAAAAGAACCAAAAGAGGGAATAGACTTTTTCCCATTATCAGTAGATTTTGAAGAAAAATTATATTCAGTAGGAAAAATACCAGGTTCATACACAAAAAGAGAGGGAAAACCATCAGATAAGGCAATATTAACATCAAGAGCAATAGATAGACCTTTAAGACCATTATTCCCAAAAGACTTCAGAAATGACGTAGTAGTGGTTTGTACAGTTTTATCTGTAGAACAAGATAACTCTCCAGAGGTTGCAGCAATGATAGGAGCTTCAGCAGCTTTATCAATATCAGATATCCCATTTGGTGGACCAACAGCAGCAGTAAATGTAGGTTTAATAGATGGCGAAATTATAATAAATCCAACAGTTGCTGAAAGGGAAAAAAGCGACTTAACTCTAACAGTTGCAGGAACACATGACAAAATAGCAATGATAGAAGCAGGTGCAAATGAAGTATCTGATGAAAAAATGTTAGAAGCAATCGAAACTGCACATGTTGAAATCAAAAAAATATGTGAATTCATTTCAAAAATGAAAGAAGAAATAGGAAAGCCAAAATTTGAATATAAATCATTTGCAGTTATACCTGAAATATATGACTATTTAGCAGAAAACTATAAAGATGAAATGAAAGTTGCAGTTACTGAAAGAGATAAGCAAGTAAGAGATAACAACATCGACAAATTAACAGAAAAAGTAAATGAAGAATATAAAGAAAAATTCGGTGAAGAAAAATTCGAAGAAGACAAATCTAATATCGGAGAAGCTCTATACAAATTAGAGAAAAAAATTGTGAGAGATATGATTTTCTATGAACACAAACGTGTAGATGGAAGAACATTAGACGAAATAAGACCACTATCATGTGAAGTAGGTTTACTTCCAAGAGTACATGGAAGTGCAATGTTTACAAGAGGATTAACACAAGTAATGTCAATTACAACACTTGGAATGATAAGTGAAGAACAAGACTTAGATGGAATAGATTTAGAAAAATCAAAAAGATATATGCATCAATATAACTTCCCAGCATATTCAGTTGGAGAAGCAAGAACATCAAGAGGCCCAGGAAGACGTGAAATAGGTCATGGTGCTTTAGCTGAAAAAGCATTAGTTCCAGTATTACCATCTGTAGAAGAATTTCCATATGCAATAAGAGTTGTATCTGAAATATTATCATCAAATGGTTCAACATCACAAGGAAGTATATGTGCAAGTACATTATCATTAATGGATGCAGGTGTTCCAATAAAAAGACCAGTTGCAGGAATTTCAACAGGTTTAATAACAGACCCAGAAAATCCAGATAACTATGTTATGATGACAGATATCCAAGGAATAGAAGACTTTTTCGGAGATATGGACTTTAAAGTTGGTGGAACAGAAAAAGGAATTACTGCTATACAAGTTGATATAAAAGTAGACGGATTATCTTATGATATAATAAAAGAAGCATTTGAAAGAACACATAAAGCTCGTATGTACATCTTAAATGACATAATGTTACCAGTTTTAGGTGAGCCAAGAGCAGAAATATCTGAATATGCACCAAAAATAATTACAACAAAAATAAAACCAGAAAAAATAAAAGATGTTATAGGTACTGGTGGAAAAGTAATTAACAAAATTATAGACGAAACAGGTGTTAAAATAGATATTGAAGAAGATGGACAAGTTTATATCTATGGAGAAAACAGTGAAAAAGCTTATGATGCTTTAGATATGATAGAAGATATCGTTCGCGAAATCGAAGTTGGCGGAATTTATTATGGAGCTGTTACAAGAATAACTTCTTATGGAGCATTTGTTGATTTAGGAAATGGAAAAGAAGGACTTCTTCACATTTCTAGAATTGCAAAAGAACATATTAGAAGAGTTGAAGATTATGTTCAAATTGGCGAAAAAGTTACTGTTAAGGTTATCGAAATTGATAATCAAGGTAGAATTAATTTAGCAATGAATGAGCTTAGAGAAAAGAGAGCAGATGTTGTAGAAGAAAGCAATAGTGAAAGTAAAGAAGAAAAAGCTGAGGACGTAGAAGAATGATTTTGAAATGGGGACGGTTCCTTTTTCAAAAAGGAACCGTCCCCATTTCAAAATGTATAAGAAAGGAGAAAATATGCCGGGAATTTTAACACTAGAAACACAAAGATATGCAATAAAATTAGACAATTTTGAGGGACCGTTAGATTTACTATGTAGCCTAATAGAAAAAAACAAGATGAGTATTTATGATATCAAATTAGATGAAATAACAGATCAATATATAGAACTTCTAAACAAGGCTCAAGAACTAAATTTAGAAGTTGCAAGTGAATTTTTAAGTTTGGCATCAACTCTCCTTTATATAAAATCTAAAAAATTACTTCCAAGTAAAAATGAGGAAGAAGAAGAACTTTCAGAAGATGAGCTTATTAGAAGAATTGTTGAATATAAAAAATATAAAGACATAACAGTTGTTTTAAGACAAAGTTTTGAAGAAAACGCAAATAGATTTTATAAATTACCCGAAAATATTGAATTACCAAAACAACAGCTTGAAGAAGAATATGAGGAAAATATTATTCCTGATTTATATAAAAAATTATGGGATAAAAATCAAAACAAAGTTAATGAAAATGCTAAAAATATTGAAAAAATAGCAATTACAGACACTTATACTGTTGTTAGTAAGGTAAAAGAGATGTTTAAGGAATTAATTAGAAATAAAAGTTTTGTATTTAACAAATTATTTTCTATTCAAAAACATAATAGACAAGAAGTTGTTACTGCTTTTTCAGGATTACTTGAATTATCTAGGAGAAGTAAGGTGGAAACTGAACAAGATGGACTTTTTGGGGATATTAATGTTAAGAGAAAAAAGTAAAAATGTCAAAATTTGTCGAACGATTTTTGGAAATTTTTATGATTTTATGTTGCAATTCTATAAAAAATATAGTATGATAAAGAGGAATTGATGTCATTGAAACATAAATCTCTAAAAAAGAGATTCCAATTCGATAACGAACGGTTATCAAAAAACAGGCACTGGGAATGCCTGTTTTTTTATTTTTGGAAAAGCCCAAAAATATAAAGTAAAAAAATAAGGTTAAAAAATCCTCCAAACCCCTTGAAATATTTTTTAACTTGTTATAGAATAAATTTGCCTAAAAAAGGCAACAATAAACAAAAATGTAAAAAACATACATAGACAAAAGTATGTTTAAAGGAGGAATTTAATATGTCAGTAAAAGTAGCCATTAATGGATTTGGACGTATAGGACGTCTAGCATTTAGACAAATGTTTGGAGCAGAAGGGTATGAAATCGTTGCAATAAACGACCTAACAAGCCCATCAATGCTAGCACATCTATTAAAATATGATTCTGCACAAGGAAGATATGAAAAAGCAGACACAGTAGTAGCAGGAGAAGATTCAATAACAGTTGATGGAAAAACTATAAAAATATATGCAAAAGCAGATGCGAATGAATTACCATGGGGAGAAATCGGAGTAGATGTAGTACTTGAATGTACAGGATTCTATACATCAAAAGATAAAGCTATGGCACATATCAATGCAGGAGCAAAAAGAGTTGTAATATCAGCACCAGCTGGAAAGGATTTACCAACAGTAGTTTACAATGTAAACCAAGATATCTTAACACCAGAAGATAAAATAATATCTGCAGCATCATGTACAACAAACTGCTTAGCACCAATGGCTAAAGCACTTAATGATTATGCACCAATTGAATCTGGTATAATGTCAACAATACATGCTTACACTGGAGACCAAATGTTATTAGATGGTCCACACAGAAAAGGAAACTTAAGAAGAGCAAGAGCAGCAGCTGTAAACATTGTTCCTAACTCAACAGGAGCAGCAAAAGCAATCGGATTAGTTATTCCAGAATTAAATGGAAAATTAATTGGTTCTGCTCAACGTGTTCCAGTTCCAACAGGTTCTACAACTATATTAGTTGCTGTTGTAAAAGGTCATGACATAACAGTTGAATCAATAAATGCAGCTATGAAAGCAGCTTCAAATGAATCATTCGGATACACAGAAGAAGAGCTAGTTTCTTCAGATGTTATAGGAATGAGATATGGTTCATTATTTGACGCAACTCAAACAATGGTACAAAAATTAGATGATGACACATATCAAGTTCAAGTTGTTTCTTGGTATGACAATGAAAATTCATATACTAGCCAAATGGTTAGAACAATAAAATATTTCGCAGAACTTGAAAAATAATGTACTTTTGGGACCGGTTCTTTTACGAACATGTTCATAAAAGAACCGGTCCCAAACGAACAAAAAAGAAAAAAGCTAGAGGGTGGCAAACTAAAAATGCCTGCCACCTAGCTTTTACTTAAATAAAAAAGAAAAATTAACCCGAAAGGAATGAAATTTTATGAACAAAAAAACAGTTAAAGATATAGATTTAAAAAATAAAAGAGTATTAGTAAGATGTGACTTCAATGTACCAATGGACGAAAACAGAAACATCACAGACAATAGAAGAATAGTTGCAGCTTTACCTACTATAAAATATTTATTAGAGCAAAATTGTAAGGTAGTATTATGCTCACACTTAGGAAGACCAAAAGGAGAATTTAAACCAGAGTATTCATTAAAACCAGTTGCAAAAGAACTATCAAAATTACTTGGACAAGAAGTAATAATGGCAGATGATGTAATAGGTGAGGATGCTAAAAATAAAGCAGAAAAACTAAAAAACGGTGAAGTATTATTACTAGAAAATGTAAGATTCCATAGAGAAGAAACAGACAATGACCCAGAATTTGCAAAAGAACTAGCATCATTTGGAGAAATATTTGTAAATGATGCATTTGGAACAGCACATAGAGCACACGCATCAACAGAAGGAGTTACAAAATATTTACCAGCAGTATCAGGATTTTTAATAGAAAAAGAATTAAAATTCTTAGGAGAAGCTTTAGAAAATCCAGAAAGACCATTTGTAGCTATATTAGGTGGCTCAAAAGTATCTGATAAAATAGGTGTAATAGAAAACTTACTAGAAAAAGTAGATACTTTAATAATAGGTGGCGGAATGGCATATACATTCTTTAAGGCACAAGGATACAGTGTTGGAGATTCTTTATGTGAAGAAGATAAATGTGAATTAGCATTAGAAATAATGGAAAAAGCAAAAGAAAAGAAAGTTAAATTCTTACTTCCTATAGATAACAAAATAGGAAAAGAATTTAAACCTGATACAGAATCTAAAACTGTAAAATCTACAGAAATACCTGATGGTTGGGAAGGTTTAGATATTGGAGAAGAAACAATTAAATTATATAAAGAAGAACTTCAAAATGCAAAGACAATAGTATGGAATGGTCCTCTTGGTGTATTTGAATTTGACCAATTTGCAGTTGGAACAAATGAAATTGCAAAAGCATTAGGAGATATTGATGCAATAAAAATAATAGGTGGAGGAGATTCAGCAGCAGCAGTTGAAAAAGCAGGTTTAGCTGATAAAATGACTCACATCTCTACTGGTGGTGGAGCTTCACTTGAATTTTTAGAGGGAAAGAAGTTGCCGGGAATAGAAGCATTAATGGATAAATAAAGAAAGGCAGTAGAAATTATATGAAAAATCGAAGAATATCAGGAATATCAAAAGAAATATACAAAGTATATGATGAAAGTGGTGAATTCAAAAGAGCAATAGAAAAGACAGAAGAAAAAAAATTAACAGAAAATGAATGGTTAAAGGGAGTGACTTGTTTTGTACTAAATGAAAAGGGAGAGGCATTAATAGAAGTAAGAGCAAATAAAGGACTTACTCCTGGGAAAAAAGACTTGTGCTCTGGACATTTAAATGATAAAGAAACCGAAACTCAAGCGATGATAAGAGAATTGAAAGAGGAACTTGGAATAGAACTTGACGAAGCTATGAATGTTATAAAAGTTACACCACAAGGTGTACCTTTGGGATTTGAAAGCAAAGGAAAGATAAAAAAATTTTTCATAACATTTTATTGTCTAAAAAGGAAAACTTCAAAAGTAGAAATTCAGGAAGAAGAAATTGATAAAATTGTATGGCTACCTTTAGAAGAAGCCTTTGAGCTTATAAAAAGTGGAAGAACAAAGTTCCCTAAAAATTACGATTATAGTAAAATTTTCGAAAAAGTTAAAGAAATCTATTATGAAGAAAAAGATATTCAAAGAGGAGAGCAAATATGATAGTAACATTATCAGGAATAACAGGTACTGGAAAATCATTTTTTAAAGATGCAATAGCTAAAGAACTTGGATTTGAAAATTTAGTGATAGTAACTACCAGAAAAAAGAGAACAGGAGAAATTGCTGGAATTGATAAAGAATTTGTAAGTAATGAAGAATTTGAGGAAAAAGTGAAAACGAGTGAAATTACGGCAAATTTTGAATTTCTTGGAGCAAAATATGGGTATAGAAAAGAATTACTTGAATCTGATAAAAACCTAGTAACAGAAGTACATTATAATAGAATATATGATATAAAAAAACATGCACGAAATATTTTTTCAATATATATTATTCCTTATGATGTTAAAAGAGCTAAAAAAGAATTAAAAAATAGAAATTTATCCAAAGATGCAGAAGAAGCAAGGCTACAAGAAATAGATGAACACATTAAAGAATATTCACAAAATGAAGATTTGAGAAAACAATTTGACTATGAATTTATAAATGATTATACAGAAGGTTCCAAAAATAAATTAATAGAAATTATAAAACAAGAAGCATTAAAAAGAAACTCTAAAGTAACTGTGGATATAATCTAATTTAAAAAAGAAAGGATGAATTGTAAATATGAGAAAAAAAGTAATCGCAGGAAACTGGAAAATGAACATGCTTCCAAATGAGGCAATGGAAATGATTGCAGCATTAGCACCACTTGTAAAAGACACAGAAAGTGAAGTAATCTTATGTGTACCATACACAGACCTATTTTACAGTTTACTTGCAGCACAAGAAACAAACATAAAAATAGGAGCTCAAAATATGCACTATGAAGAAAAAGGAGCATATACAGGAGAAGTTTCTGGAAAAATGTTAAAATCAATTGGAGTACAATATGTAATAATAGGACACTCTGAAAGAAGACAATATTTTGCAGAAACAGATGAAACAGTAAACAAAAAAATAAAAGCTGCTTTTTTAAATAATCTAAAACCAATAGTATGTGTTGGAGAAACATTAGAGCAAAGAGAAGCGGGAATACAATATGATATAATAACAGAGCAAACTAAAAAAGCATTAGATGGATTAACGGAAGAACAAGTAGCAAATACAATAATTGCATATGAACCAATTTGGGCGATTGGAACAGGAAAAACAGCAACAAAAGAAGATGCAAATGATGCATGTAAAAAAATAAGAAACGAAATTTCCAAAATCTATGGACAAAATGTGGCTGAAAGAGTTATAATACAATACGGTGGAAGTATGAAACCAGAAAATGCCAAAGAATTATTAGAGATGTCAGACATAGACGGAGGCTTAATAGGTGGAGCAAGTTTAAAAGCAGAAACCTTTGAAAAAATAGTAAACTACAACAAATAAAACAAGCCTTTAAACAAAGTGCAAGACATTTTAAATATTGGCAAAATCTCCATAAGTAAGACATAAAAAAATAGGAAAGAGGGAAAGAATTTTATGGATAGTAAATTAACAATGCTTATGATATTAGATGGATTTGGGGAAAACAATCATAAAGATGGAAATGCAGTAAAATTAGCAAATACACCAAATATTGATAAACTTATGAAAAAATACCCAACAACAAAAATTGCAGCAAGTGGGCTAGCAGTAGGGTTACCAGAAGGACAAATGGGAAATTCTGAAGTTGGTCACACAAATATAGGAGCAGGAAGAGTAGTATATCAAGAACTAACAAGAATAACTAAATCAATAGAAGATGGAGATTTCTTCAGTAATGAAGAATTTATAAATGCAATAGAAAATTGCAAGAAAAATAACTCAAAACTTCATATATTAGGATTAGTATCAGATGGTGGAGTTCATAGCCACAATAGACACTTATATGGTTTACTAGAAATGGCAAAAAGAAGAGACTTTGAAAATGTATATGTACACTGTTTCTTAGATGGAAGAGATACACCACCAGCATCAGCTGAAAACTATATACAAGAATTAGAAGAAAAAATGAAAGAAAAAGGTGTAGGAAAAATTGCAAGTTTATCTGGAAGATTCTATGCAATGGATAGAGATAAACGTTGGAATAGAGTACAAAAAGCATATGATGCTCTTGTGTTCGGAAAAGGAGAAACAGCTGGAACTGCAATAAATGCAATCGAAAGTTCATATCAAAAAGAAGTATTTGACGAATTTGTAGAGCCAACAGTAATAATGAATGGAGATAAACCAGTTGCAACAATAGAAGATGGAGATTCTGTAATATTCTTTAACTTTAGACCAGATAGAGCAAGACAAATAACAAGAGCCTTAGTAGATCCAGAATTTAATGAATTCGAAACAAAGAAAATGAACTTATATTTTGTATGTTTCACAAGTTATGATGAAACAATGCCAAATGTTCATATAGCATTCAAAAAAGAGCCAGTAAAAAATACACTTGGAGAAGTTATAAGCAAAAATGGTGGAAAACAATTAAGAATAGCAGAAACAGAAAAATACGCACATGTTACATTCTTCTTTAATGGAGGAGAAGAAAAACAATATGAAGGAGAAGACAGAATATTAGTACCATCACCTAAAGTTGAAACATATGACATGAAGCCAGAAATGAGTGCTTATGAAGTAACTGAAAAGGTGTTAGAAGCAATAAATTCTAAAAAATATAATTGTATAATATTAAACTATGCAAATCCAGACATGGTAGGTCATACAGGAAGCTTACCAGCAGCAATAAAAGCAATAGAAACAATAGATGAATGTGTAGGAAAAGTAGTAGGTGCCATAAACGCACAAAAGGCAAATCTATTAATAACAGCAGACCATGGAAATGCAGAACAAATGATAGATTACAAAACAGGAGAACCACATACTGCACATACTACAAACTTAGTACCATTAATCTTAATATCTGAAAAAGAAAATGTAAAACTAAAAGAAGGAAAATTAGCAGATTTGGCTCCAACAATATTAGAATTAATGGGAATAGAAAAACCAGAAGAAATGACAGGAGAAAGTTTAATAGAAAAATAGGAGTGTAAAAGGGAATGCTTAGAACTACTAAAAACATGAAAGATAAATACGAAAAAATTCAAACCTGTTTATTTGATTTAATTCCAGAAAAATGGGAAGAAATATATCTTTATGCTTCAATAATAGAAGATGAGGAAAATGTACAAACAGGAGAAATGTATTTCTATTATCTTCCAAAAGGATTATTAAAAAAGAAACCTGTAAATGTGTATGAAGTACCTAAAAAATTTAATATAAATGAAACAGAATATCTAAAAATAGTGGATGTATTGTACCAAACGATAAAAGATTTGAGACAAGATTTTATAGATACAGAACAAAATTTATGGACAAATATAACAATATCGATAGCACATTGCAGATTTAAAGTAGAATTTAATTATGATGCAATAAGTAAAGAAGAGTATTCAAGTTATGTTAGACATGTTATTTGGAGATATAAATATTTACACTTAGGTGGAGAACTAAAAGAAGAAAGAAAAATTATCGAAAAATATTTAAACCAAGAAAATAAAGAAGATAAAACCAAAACAGAAGAATATCAAACAGGAATGTACCTAAAGACTGCAAATAATGTGGTTGGTTTTGATAGAGAAATAAAAGCTGAACAAGAAAGACAAAAAGAACAAGAAATAAAGGCTGCTGAAATAGAAAAAAGAAGAACAAAAAAGCGCCAAGAAAAAGCAAAAAAAGAAGAAGAAAAAAGACTAAAAGAAGAGAAAAAAAACAAAAATCAAATTTTAAAAATGTAATTATTATAAAGTTAAAAATAGTAGTTGCAACTTAAGTGACTGCATTTTATATAAATATTTTAAAGGAGGAATTTCAAATGAAAGAATATTTGGAAATTGACGAAGTAAGAGCTCTAGAGGTATTAGACTCAAGAG
>CAKPNI010000014.1 GCA_934168355.1 uncultured Clostridia bacterium | reverse complement strand
ATAAATTTGTTATAATTTTATTGCAATTTATTAAATTTATGATATACTTTAGTAAATTGATTGATATTTGTATCAATTGTCAAGAGAGCCAAAAAGTTGTAAATAACTACGTCAACGGCACCAATGACGTATCTGTTCGAGCTAATAGAATAGAGAAAAATCAATCAGAAAATACAATCTGGTTGATTTTTTTTCTTGAAATTTTATACATTGCAAATTAAAACAAAAAGATGTATAATAAAAAATTATAAAAGTAAAAAATATTAGGAGGAAAAACTTGAAAAAAATACCTGTTCAAAAAAACAAAGAATATGTAGTAAATATAATAGATAATGGATTTGAAGGAGAAGGAATAGCAAAAATAGATGATTACACAATATTCGTACAAGGAGCAATAAAAGGAGAGAAAATTAAAGTATTAATAGTAAAAGTTAAGTCTTCATATGCATTTGGAAAAATAGTAGAAATAATAGAAAAATCGGAACATAGAACAGAGCCAGATTGTGTAACATATAAAAGATGTGGAGGTTGCAATTTAAGACATGTAGATTACGAAGAAACATTAAACATGAAACAAAATGCGGTTCAATCACTTGTAAATAAAACATTGAAAAATCCTATAGAGGTAAAAAAAACAGTTGCAATGGGAAATCCGTATCACTATAGAAATAAACTTCAGTTTCCAATAGGAATAGATAAAAATGGAGAACCTGTAATTGGTGTATTTGCAAATAGAACACATGAAATTATACCTATTCATGGATGTGCAATTCAAGATATAAAGTCAATTCAAATAGCCAAATATGTAATTGATGCAATAAAAGAGTTTAATTTAAGTGTATATGATGAAAAGACTGGTAAAGGATTAATGAGACATGTTGTAGTAAAGGCAGCTAAGAGCACAGAGCAATATATGGTGATTTTAGTTATAAATGCAAATGAATTGCCACATGCAAAAGAAATTGCAAGAAGTTTGGTAGGAGCTTGTCATTCTATAGCATCTGTTGTTGTAAATGTGAATATGAAAAATACTAATGTAATCTTAGGGGATAAAAATATTACAGTATATGGAAGAGATTATATTACAGACAGATTAGGAGATTACTTTTTTAAAATTTCGCCACTTTCTTTTTATCAGGTAAATCCAGTTCAGGCAGAAGCTTTATACAATTATGCCATAGAAGCAGCGGGAATTACTAAAGATGATATTGTATTTGATTTATATTGTGGAATAGGTACGATTTCAATTTTTATGGCTGATTCTGCAAAAGAAGTGTATGGGGTTGAGATTGTTGAGCAGGCTATAGATATGGCAAAGGAAAATGCGGAATTTAATGAAGTGGAGAATACTCATTTTATTGCCGGTGATACAGAGTTAGTTTTGACTGATTTAATTGAAAATAAAAATGTTATTCCCGATGTTATTATTGTAGACCCTCCAAGAAAGGGACTTGATAATACTAGTATTAGTAATATTTTGAATGTGAAACCTAGAAGAGTTGTTTATATAAGTTGCAATCCTGCAAGTTTGGTGAGAGATTTGAGTTTGTTAGAAGAAAGTTATGAAGTTAAGGTGATTCAGCCTTTTGATATGTTTTGTTTTACGCGGTCATGTGGAATGTGTAGCATTGCTATGTCGTAGATAATGGATAAAACGTTAGAGTATAATAATTATAGAAAGTAAATGTATCTTGCTTGTGTTTGGTGCGAGTAATAACTCATACCATTTCGTAAATAAATTCAGTCCTTTGTTTCTATAGAGGAATAAAGGACTTGTTTTTTTATAATATAAGGAGAAATACATATGGAAATAAGGGAAGGCTATGTTTATCATATAAAAAATGATTAATATAATTCATGAATAAAGGAGCATAAAACATGAAACTAACAAGTAATGAAGCATAAAGGTCAATATTTTGACTTAAGAGAACTTGCTTATTATACTAAATATACAAAATCTAAATTAAAAACAACACTCAAAAGTCTGAAAGAAAGGGATCTAATTAAAACAATCAAATTTAGAAATGGATTCACATATTTTTATATACCCAAAGATTAAACTATTATAATATGTAACTGTATATTAAATTCGCCTAGATACTGTAGTATTTAGGCGAAACTCTTTTTTATTTATATTAAAATTTCTTGATATTATTAAAATGGTATGGTATGATAAAACAAATAAAAAATATAGAATTGCTAAGAGGTAAAATAATGATGAGAATAGGAATTGATATAGATGGAGTTTTAACAGATGTAGAACAATGGCAATTAGATTATGGAAGCAAGTAATTGATAAATTAAAAGAAGAAAATGAAATTTATATTAGTTGGAATACTTATGGATAACGCAATCAAACATAGTATTGAGAATGGAAAAATAAAAAATATTCTTATTATTTTAGTAATTTTTATTATTGCAGGCTTAAGTTATGTAACAATGAAAGCAACAATCAAATAGATGCAAATGGTCAAACTCCACCAACAAAACCAGATGGAGATAATAATCAGTCTAATTCAAACAATCAAAACCAGAGCGAAAATGGTAATATGCCAATGAATAAACCTGATGTAACATCGATTTTAATGGATATACTTTGTATGTAAATGGAGTAGCTATAAATTAAAAACAGGGAAGTTTAAAATCATAGTAAACCAAATGGTTTATTATGGTTTTATTGTTATAAATGAATAAAGTTCTATAAAAAGAAAAAAATTTTAAAATTTATCCTGAATATTATAAAATTTGGATAGAAAGGAAAGATCTAGATGGAATCCCCGGTGCTGAAAAAGGCGATGAATTGCAAGCAAGAGCATTAGCTTTTTTAATGGAATATTACGATAAAGAAGAATTTATTGATATTGTGGTATCTCATGCTGGTTTTTTAAGATGTTTAATTAATACTTCCAGAGGTATACCTAGAACGACACTAGTTAATAGCAACAATGGAGCTGTAAATATAATAGAAAATCCATTTGAACAGTTGAAAATAGAGCAAAAAACAAGGGCAATGGCTTCAAAAGTATTTGTTGTAGAAACTTTTGAGAAAAAATATGTTGTAAAACTAAAAGATAGAAATCTATTGCCAGAAGATTATGAAGAAGAAAGAATTCTGAATATTATTGATAAAGAAATAGATGGTATTCCAACTGTACTTTGCTTAAATGGAACCAATCAAAGTTCAAGTAAAGTATTAAGATTTGTTAATGGTGATACTGTATTTGGAATTTTAGATGAAATAAGCAAAAAGGCACTTATAGAAAAATTTAGTAATATGCGATATATTCTTGGGTCTATGGAATCAAAAGTATATAAACCAATAGATATTTATGGAGAAATAAAAGAATTAGAGAAAATAGCAACACATGACTATGTAAAAAAATATGGTCAAAGTATTTTAAGGGATAGTGTTAATAGAAGTAAATTAGAAATATCGAATTATTGTTTAATACATAATGATTTAAATAGAGACAATATTTTGTTTGAGAAAAAAGACAATGGAACAGTTAATGTTAATATAATAGATTGGGAAGGACTTGGATTATATCCATGTGAATACCAGTTAGCTAGCTTCCTAGTAAGTGCAATATTAATTGAAGGTTATTCAGCTGAAGAAACAGTACAAATTGCAAGAAGAATAGAACCGGATTGGGATGAAGACTTTGTTACATATTTGATGAAATTTAGGATATATAAGGGATTACATTTTTTTGCTGAACATAAGAATATATATACAGAAAGCAACCCCAAAACCGCAAAGGAAATTTTAAAAATGTATTTTTTTGCAGCTGAAAAATTAGAAAAGTACAGAGAAAGAAAAAAATTTACAAGTATATATGGAAATTTGCAAGAAAAAGTATTAAAAAGTACATTGAATTCTAGTAATGAAAGGTAAATTAATATGATTAGATATTTTGAAAAATCAATTGAAAATATGAGAGACATTGGTGGGTACAAAAGTGGAACTAAAAATAAAGTGATACAAGGAAAAATAATTAGAAGCAATTTGCCAAAAAAATTATCGGATAATGATATATTGGATTTGGAAAAAATGGGAATAAATACTGTGATAGATTTGAGATCAAGAGAGGAATACGAAAATAAACAATCGATTTTTGAAAATAATAAAAATTTTAAAATATATCATATTGAGATAGATGTAGGAAGAGATATACCCGAAAAAGAAAATTTGGTACCGAAGTCATATATTGACATGTTAACTTTACATGAAAAAATACGAGATTTTTTTGAAATATTAGCTGACAATGAAGGCATATTATATTTTTGTAATGCAGGAAAAGATAGAACAGGGGTAATTACGGCTTTAATATTAAAACTGCTTGGTGTTAGCGATAAAGATATAATAAATGATTATATGATTACAAAAGAATTAATGAGTAAAATTTTGAATAAATACGCAGAATATAATGATAATATTATAAATATAATAACTCCTCAAAGATATTATATGGAAGAATTTTTAACAAGATTTACAGGAAAATATAAAGACATAGAAAACTATTTAACTTTGATTGGTGTAAAAGATAATAGTATAGATCAAATAAAGTTGAAATATATTGAATAAAATTTAATAGAAGTATAGAAAATTATAAAATGCTCCGCTTAGTAAGCGGAGCATTTGTGTGTAATGGCACTTATGTTATATCAATCTTTAATAGTGCCAAGTTTACAGAGCTGCTCAAAAGTTAATTTTAATTTTCTTTCTGTCAAACGTTCTTCAACCTCATAAACATTGTCTCCAGAGTAAGAATTACCAATAATAATAAGGTAAGGAATGCCCAATAATTTTGCATCTTTAATTTTGGCTCCAAATGATACATTTGTACGGTCGTCAATTATTACTTTTGAACCATTGCCAATAAGATTCTGATACAATTCTTCGGCTGCATTTGTTTGATTTTTATTGGATACAATGTAAAATGTGTAAGGAGCTATATGAATAGGCCACTTTAAACCTTCATTATCACAATTAACCTCACAAATAGCTGCTAAAGTTCTACTTACACCGATACCATAACATCCCATATGGTAATAGTTACTTTTTCCATCACGACCAATGAATGTACCATTCATTGTTTCGGAATATTTCTGACCAAGCTGGAAAATATGTCCAAGCTCAATGCAATGTTCTTCATGAAGTTCATCAAGGTCTATGGAAATCCCATAGTTTTTCATAAGAAATTCTGTTGCATTTTCGAGTTCCAAAATTTCAGTATTAAAAGCCATAGAAAAGTCCTTATTTACCAAAATTGTGTCTTCACCAGAATCTGCAATACACATGAATTCTTCTGAATAGTTCCCGCCGATATCTCCACTCAAGGCTTTAACTGGAATCACTTTAAGGCCGAGTCTACTGAATATTTCAAGATATGCTTGACGCATTTTAAAATATTCTTTAGTTAAGTCCTCATGTGACTCATGAAAACTATATGCATCCATCATTGTAAATTCCTTACTTCTTAATAATCCTCCTCGAGAACGAAGTTCATTTCTGAACTTGGCACCGATTTGATATACATTAATAGGTAATTGCTTATAAGAGTTTACATTGTCTCTAACAAAAGAGAGAACGGCCTCTTCAGCAGTAGGAGCCATACAGAATGTACCGTTAGGCATATCACAATAAAACATTTGACCCGAATTATTGTATTTATCCCATCTTCCAGATTCTAACCAAATAGATTGTGGCTGGAGAAGAGGTAAAACAATTTCAATGCAGTCATATTTCTCTAAAACGTTTCGGATGGTCTCTTCGATATTGGCTTGTGCTTTAACTAAAATATTATTTTTGCCATAAATACCTGTTGAGTAACGTTTCAACTGACCAGACTGAAACAAAAGCTGCTGAGAAAGAGATTCGTTAGACATTCTTTCTCGTGTTGTTGTAAAATTTCCTCTTGAGAGTTTCATAATGATCACACTCCTTCTGATAATCTGTTGATAGTTAACGTAATCATTTTAGCATAAAGTATTGGAAAAATCAAGTAAAGTGCTGAAATATCAATACAAAATTATGATTAATTTATGATAATGTTTTTAGTGATAACTTTAGAAAATATCTCAAATAAATAAAATATATGCTTGCAAAAAATAATGACTAAATGGTAAAATGGATACAAATAAATATCGAAAGGAAGTTTTAATATGCCAAACATAAATGATTATATAAAATGGAGAGGCGACCTAGAGCTAAAAATATCAGAATTCAACGAAATAGACAGCCTAATTCTCGCAAGATTTTCATACCTACCATTTGAAAGTCTAATGAAAAAAGACGAAGAACTAACAATAGAAGAACTATCAAAAAGATTTGAAAAAGCAGACAAAGACAAACTAGAAATATTATGGCCTGATGATAGTGAACTTCTACCACTTTTAGGACAATCAAAAAGATTTGGAAAAATGATAGCAACAAACTTCATAAACAAATTTGACCCAGAACAAGAAAAACAATTTTCAGCAATTACGGTATTACTTCCAGATGACACCATATTCATATCATACAGAGGAACAGACAATACAATAATTGGCTGGAAAGAAGACTTTAACATGAGTTTTAAAAGCCATATTGCGTCACAACTAGACTCTGTAAAATACATAAATGATATAGCAAAAAAATATCCAAATAATATAAGAATAGGTGGACATTCAAAAGGAGGAAATTTAGCTGTATATGCTGCTGTTTTTGCAGATGAAGATATAAAACCAAGAATTACAAACGTCTACAATAATGATGGGCCGGGATTTGCAGATGATATAACAAATACAAAAGAATATAAAGAAATGATAGAAAAAGTTCATACATATATTCCCCAATCATCTGTAATAGGAAGGCTTTTAAATCATGAAGAAAAGTATACGGTTGTAAAAAGTGTGCAAAAGGGAATTATGCAACACGATTTATATAGTTGGCAAGTTCAAGGAACAAAAGTTGTAAGTTTAAAAGAAGTCACAAATGGAAGTGAATTTGTAGATAAAACAATAAAACAATGGCTTGATAATGTAGAGCCTAAGCAAAGAGAAATTGTTATAGATACGATATTTGATATTTTAAGTACAACAGAAGCGGAAAGTATGGTACAGATTAAAGAAAAGTGGTTTAAAAATGTTGGAATTATGCTTAAAAATTATAAAAACCTAGATGAAGAAAGCAAGAAAATGATAAGTGAAATAGTAAAAAAATTAATTGTTGTTGCAAAAGATAATTTTGTAGAAGAAATACCTACATTTGGGAAAAAGAAGTAAAAAAATCTCCTTATTATGTATAAAGTAATAAGGAGTTTTCTTTTTTAAAGAATATCATAAAAATTTTTAAAAGTATATCCCTCAGATTTTAAGTACTGAATGGATTCCTTAAGTACATTGGAAGAATTACTAACGTCTTTTGTATCATGCATTAAAATAACCAAAGTATCTTTTCCTTTACAAGTCTTTTTCAAATTATTTAGTAATTGATAATTACTGTATTTTTTTATAGAGTCATTATTCAAACAATTCCAATCAATATAGGTATAATTTATATCTTTCAAAAGTTTTACAGCCTCTTTTTTCTTTGCCTTATTATTAGGAGACATAAATCCGTTCGGAAATCTAAAAACATGTGAACAATAGTCCTGAACACCTATTGCGTTTCCAATAGCCAAATCAGTTTTTTTGATTTCATTTATAAAACTTTCACTGTTTTTATATAAAATGGAATTATTATGGTCATATCCATGATTAGCAATGAAATGTCCTTCTTCATAGGCTCGTTTTACAATTTCAGGATGGCTGTCAACATTTTTTCCAATGACAAAAAAAGAAGCTTTTACATCTTCGTCTTTTAAAATATCTAAAACTTTAGGTGTAACAGAAACATTCGGACCATCATCAAAAGTTAAAAAAGCAACTTTTTCAGAACCTTTTGTTAAATCAGAAATTTTTGCTATTGTATCATCTGAAATAATACTATTTTTGGAAAGCTCTATTGCAAAAGACGAATTGAAGTTTTGAAAGAAAAAAATAAAAAATGCAGATATTATTAAAATAAAAATGAGCATTATAATATAATTTTTTCTTATAAAAAATATTTTCATAAACATATCACCATTAAATTCTATGATAAAAAGATTGGAGTAATGCATAAAATGTTTTATGAAAATGCCTTATTTGTATATAAAGTAAAAATTGGAAAAAAATGTAAAATAAACAGAGCCAGTGTCAAAAATATATGTTATCATATTTTTAGTCAGAAAAATCTGAAATAAAAAACAAAGAGAGGACAATATGATGAACGACAAAGAATTAAAAGAATTATTGGAAATGCAAAAAGAAGTAGCAATGTTGAATCAAAAAATCAATGCATTCATAGCAAATTGCACTGTCCGGACGCATGACGTAACTGAAAATCAGGATGTAAGTTTAGAAAGTAAACCTGATATTGAAAAGGTTGTAACAGAACTCTTAATAAGCTTGGGGATTCCTACAAGTCTGAGTGGTTTCAGGTACATAAGATTAGGCATTATAATGATGTTAAAAAACAGTGAGTCTGAAAGAATGTCTATAACTAAAACATTGTATCCTAAAATTGCTGAGCATTTTGACACCACAGGCAGTAGAGTAGAAAGATGCGTAAGACATGCTGTTAATGTTGCATATGTGAACCAGAAAAACAACGAAATATTAAGAGAGATGATAAAGCATTCTGGGAGAAGTTGCCCAACGAATTCAGAATTTCTTGCTTTTATTGCAGAGAAAATTCGGTTAGAAAGTTAATATTGTCAAAGAGGCTCTACATTTTGTGAGGGCCTTTTTTTAATATTTTTTAAAATTTCCTTGACTTTAAGTCCACTCTAAGTGATAATATAAAGAAAAAATCAAGGAGGTTTTTATATGTCATATTTAGGAGAAGAAATAAAAAAATTATGATTTGGATTAATGAGATTACCACAAATAGATGGTAAAATCTATCGGTTGCATCATGGGCAATTAAATTTGCAGCAAATTTAGATGGGGTAATAACAGTATTATCTGGAATGAGTAATATTGAGCAAATGGAAGATAATAGGATGGCTAGTTGGCGGACACGGATTAAAATCAGCTGCTGAATGTATTAAATGTGGTAAATGTGAGCAGATTTGTCCTCAACATATTAGTATTAGAAGTGAGTTAGAAAAAGTTGCGGAAGCTTTTAATGGGTAAGGACCCGTAAAGACAGTTCTTTTTTCCATTGGGACCGTATCATTTCGCGAAAAGAAACGGTCCCAATGGAAAAAATGCTATTGAGAAAAAAGAAAGGATTGATAAAAATGGAAAAATCAAAAGTATATTTTACAAAAGAAATCACACCAGAAAGTGTAGTAAAAATGTATGAAACTTTAGGAGTGAATTTACCGGGAAAAGTAGCAGTTAAATTGCATTCCGGAGAACAAGGAAATCAAAATTATATAAGACCTGAATTTGTAAAGGCTATTGTAGAAAAAGTAAATGGAACTGTTGTAGAATGCAACACTGCATATGGTGGAGCAAGAAATACAACAGAAAAGCACGAAAAACTAATGGTAGAACATGGATGGACAAAGTATTTTAATGTTGATATTATGGATTCAGAAGGAAATGACTTAGAACTAGATATTCCAAATGGAAAAGTAATTAAGAAAAACTATGTTGGAAGACATCTTGAAAACTATGATTCATTACTTGTATTATCACATTTTAAAGGACATCCAATGGGAGGATACGGTGGAGCCTTAAAACAATTATCTATTGGATGTGGTTCATCAGAAGGAAAATCTTGGATACATTCAGCAGGTGTAACAAAAGACCAAAATAAATTATGGGATAATTTACCTGAACAAAACAAATTCCTAGAAGCTATGGCAGATGCTGCATCTTCAGTTCATAATATGTTTAAAGGAAAGGTTGTTTATATAAATGTTATGTGCAATATGTCTGTTGATTGTGACTGCTGTGCTGTTGCAGAAGACCCATGTATGAAAGATGTTGGTGTTCTTGCAAGTCTAGACCCAATTGCAATTGACCAAGCTTGTATTGATATTGTATATAATTCTAAAGACCCAGGAAGAGACCATTTTGTTGAAAGAGTTGAAAGACAAAATGGAGTTCATACAATTGAAGCAGCAAGTGAGCTTGGATTTGGTTCAAGAGAATATGAATTGATAAATATTGATTAGGGTCGTTATGCACCGTTGGGACCGGGTCTTTTTGGTACATTGTTCCAATTAGGCTTTACACAAGAGCTATTGTTTCAAAAGGGGGCATTAGATGTATTTTTTACACCAATTTACATGAAGAAAAATAGACTTGCTTATAGAACTTTGGATTTAGAAGGAATGAAGAGTGGGCGATTTGATAAATAGGAGGAACAAAAAATGACAATAGCAGAAGTAAGTAAAAAATATGATTTAACACCAGACACACTAAGATATTTAGAAGAGCAAAGAGAAAAATTAGTGGAAAAACAAAAAAATATTACTGAAACATTAGAAAGACTGGACTACAAAATAAAGCTTTATGGAGAAATAAAAGATGGAAAAAGAAAAGATTTTTCTGAAGAATAATTGCATATAATATTAATTGGAGATGGTATATTTTATATACTATCTCCAATTTAATATTTCAAAATTGTAATATAAAATCTCCTGAAAATATGTTATAATATATATATCCAAAGAAGGGAGAAAATCAAAATGAAAAAAATCCTAATAGTAGAAGATGAAACAACAATAAGCCTAGAACTTCAAAAACTACTTCAAAATTCAGGCTATGAAGCAACAATATTAAAAGATTTTACAAACAGTAAAGAAAACATATTAAAAGAAAAAGCAGACCTAATTTTATTAGATATAAATCTACCTAAAATAAACGGAGAAATCCTACTAAAGGAAATTAGAAAAAAATCAAATGTACCAATAATAATGGTAACAAGTAGAAGCGGAGAAATTGACGAAGCACTATCAATATCATATGGAGCAGATGACTATATAACAAAACCATATAATCCAACAATATTACTGCTAAGAATACAAAATATATTTAGAAGGCTAGAACAATCAATAGACGATTTAAAATATGATGATATTTTAGTAAATCCATCAAAAGGAACATTAAGCAAAGAAAACAAAAATTTGGAACTAACCAAAAATGAAATGATAGTGTTTACATATCTACTAGCAAATAGAGGCAAAATTGTAACAAGAGATGACCTAATGACAGATTTATGGAACAACAATGAATTTATAAATGATAATGCTTTAACCGTAAATATAAGTAGATTAAGAACTAAGCTAGAAACATTTGGATTAAGAGATGTAATAGAAACTAGAAAAGGACAGGGGTATAAGTTATTATGAAATTAAATGAATATTTGTTCGATAAATTGCCACATACAATAATTTTTATTTTGGGCTATATAGTTACAATATTATTCTTAAAAGCTTTTAAAGTAGGCAAACCATTAATAATTGCAATAAGTTTTGTATTTGGGGTTATGTATATAGCTATTATTACAATTGATTATTTAAGAAAACAAAAGTTTTATAATAATCTTGTACAAACAGTAGAAGGCTTAGATAAAAAATATTTAGTACTAGAAATGATAAATAAGCCTGACTTTTATGAGGGAAAAATATTTTATCAAACACTTTATGAGATAAACAAATCTATGATAGAAAATGTAAAAGAATATAGTTTAAGTATAGCAGATTTTAAAGAATATGTAGAAATGTGGATACACGAAGTTAAAATACCAATTTCGAGTCTTGTTCTGCTAAATCATAATCATAAAAATTCATTAGATAGTAAATATGTAAAACAGATTAGAAAACTAGATAATTATATAGACCAAATTTTGTATTATGTAAGAAGCGAAAATGCAGAAAAAGATTATATAATAAAAGAAACTAGTTTAAATGATATTATTAAAAATGTTGCTTTGAAAAATAAGGACGATTTACTTGAAAACAATGTGGATTTAATTGTAGATGTACGTGATGAAAAGGTTTTGACAGATAGTAAGTGGTTGGAATTTATATTAAATCAGATTATAAATAATTCTATTAAGTATAAAAGAAACAATATAAATTCTTATATCAAAATTAAAACTTACGAGAACACAAATTCGGTGAAGCTTTTTATTGAAGATAATGGCATTGGAATACCTAAAAATGATTTAGGACAGGTTTTTGATAAGTGCTTTACTGGTGAAAATGGAAGAGAAAAGTCTAAGTCTACTGGAATGGGGCTTTATATTGCAAAGAAGCTTTGTGTAAAATTGGGACATAGAATTGAGATTGAGTCAGAAGTGGGAAGCTTTACAAGAGTTGTAATTACTTTTGGAAAGAATGATTTTTATAAAATGAGAATATGACTAAAAAAATGGGGGTATTATTTAATGATTAATTTTCTAGTTTTATCTTGTTAAATATTGAAAACAATGATATAATTTTTCCCAAAGGAGGTACGAAAATGTTGGAAAAAAGAAATACTATACCAGTAACAGTATTACTTATGTTAAAAAAAGGTCAAAAAGTACTTTTATTAAGAAGATTTAACACGGGATATGAAGATGGAAATTATTGTTTCCCAGGAGGACATGTTGAAAAAGGTGAACCAATTTCCAAAGCAATGATAAGGGAAGCTAAAGAAGAAATAGGAATAGAAATAAAAGAAAAAGATTTAAATTTAATACATATACTTAATAGAAAGGTAAAGGACAATGCTTATATGGACCTTATATTTGAATGTAAAGAGTGGCAAGGAGAAGCAAAATTAATGGAGAAAGACAGGTCTGATGAAATAAAGTGGTTTGACTTAAATAAGATACCTGATAATATAATACCATTCATGAAAGCAGTTTTTAATGAACCAAAAATGTTATATATAGAATATGGTTGGGAGGAAAATTAATATGATAAAAAGAACAGATGCTTATATAGAGTATGATACTGAAAAAGATATGTACAATATAAGATTAAAATCACCATTATCTGTTTGCTGGCAAATAACTACAAAATGTAATTTGAATTGTAAATACTGTATATCGAATTCAAACAATAATGGAGAATATGGATTATCAACGGAAAAAGCAAAAGAAATAATTAACCAACTAGGAAAATTAGGAGTAAATAGACTTGACTTTACTGGAGGAGAGCCTTTAGAAAGAAAAGATTTGAAAGAGTTGATAGAATGTTCAAAAAATAACAATATAAATACAATCGTAACAACTAATACGGTATTGTTAAATGACGAAAATATCGAATGGCTTAAATTGGCTGATTTAGTCCAAGTAAGTATAGATGGACCAGAAAAAATACATAATTTTCAGAGAAATGCAAAAGTATATACCAAAACAATTGATAATATAACTAAATTAAAAGAAGCAGGATGTAAAGTACGATTAAATAGCTTTATATTTAATTCCAATAAGGAATATGTGAAAGATTTAATTGAACTATCTAAAAATTTAGATTTGTTTTCACATTTGTTTATAATTTTTACGCCACAAGGACGAGGAAGAAACCATATAGAGGAAATTATACCAGAAGAAGAAGTTGAAAGGATTAAAGAAATTATATTAAAAAGTAAAGAAAATGATAAAAGAAATATAAGATTATATGACTATAATGAATATTTGCATTCATGTGTACTTTTAACACCGATGGGAGATGTTATTTCTCAGGGATTTTACGAAGAAGATTCTATTAATGTTGGAAATATTTTAAATACGCCTTTAGAAGAACTGTTTCAAAATGATATTTTTGACCATCCAACACATATACTACACTATTTGCAAAGGAGGGCAAAATAATGAAAACAGATAACACAGTATTAACAAATGGCATAATAAAAGATGGTAAATTTTTTCCGAAAAAGAATCTACCATCAGGTACACTTAGAATTGTGTTAACAACTGAGTGTAATTATAAATGTAAGTACTGCTTTGCAGAAGGAGAAATTGATAAGAATAAACGAATATTAGATTTAGATGAAATAAAAAAGATATTATTGGTATCAAAAGAATTTGGAATTACTAATATAAAATTAACAGGGGGAGAACCGTTACTTTACCCGCATATGGATGAACTATTAAAATATATTAGAGAAATAAAAATCCCATATGTTGATTTAACAACTAATATATCATGTTTGAATTCAAAGAATATAGATATGTTAAACAAATATAATGTGAATGCTTTAACATTAAGCTTAAATACTTTAAATAAAGAAAAATTTGTATATTTAAGTGAATTTAAAGATTATGAGAAGGTGATAAAGAATCTGAATATGGTAGTTGAAAAATTTAATGGAAAGCTAAGAGTCAATTGCGTTATATTTGATGAAATGTACAAAGAGGAAGATTATAATGAAATTGTTGAGTTTTGCAAAAAAAGAAATTTAGGATTACGATTGGTGGAGCCGTCAAAAGTAGATGGATTGAAAATAACATATGAAAAAAAGAAATTTAAAGAATATGTCGAAAAAATAAAAAAGACTTCTGATAGATTTGTATCATCTGATTGCGAATCAGTAGAATATATTTTCTGGGAAAATTGGTATTTAACAGTAATGCATAGTTTATGCGACAATAAATTATGCAGTTCTTGTAAAGACTATATGTATATAAGAGTTACTTCAGATAAAAAATTAAAACCTTGTTTATCTAGAAGAGATACTGAAATAGCTATAGATACAAGAAATGAAGACAAGATAAAAGAAGCTTTTATAGAAGCAATTTCACATATAGGGGATGGAATAAAATAATGAGAATGTCGAAATTGGAAGGAATCCAGCTTTTAGAAAAACTAAGATTACCAACCATAAAAAGATTGAATTTAGAACAATTAGTGAATGCAGAAATTCCATTAAAGGAAGGAGTAAGTGTAAGAGTTTCGCCTAAGGGACATACATTTGATAGAAATGTATATTTGCCATCGATACATAATTGTACAAATATAGAAGCTATAAAAAAATTTGTAAATAATAATAAAATGTATGATATTTTTGCTCATTATACAGTAAAGCCAGAGGTAATAGGCTCAGTTTCCAAATTGAATCATACAAGCTCTATTGTACTTGAAACATATTCAGATTTTAATAAAAGAAAGATGGAGATTATTGATAATAGAGTTATTATCCCTATAATATGTGATCGAATTTGGATTAGCAAAATGGAAATGCTAAAAAAAGATAAGGATGATTTTAAAAACTTTAAAAAAGTAATTATGTTTTTAAATGATATACCATTCGAACAATATGATATAGAATATGTAATACAGAATGGAGAAGTTATACTAACGGATTTAACATTACCAGATATTAGAGAATATAAAAGTTATAAAGATTTTTTTGAAAATAAAGAAGATAACGAAGCAAGATAAAATACTATGCATATCAATAAGTGATATGCATAGTATTTTTTTTACATACGTATTAGACGAATGTAGGGCTTACTTGAATAAAAAATTAATAAGGTCTGCTTTTGATAAAAAAGTTTTTGAGCCATCAATTCTTTTTTCCAGTTCATAAGAGTCATTTTGGCTTTTTTCTCCGATAACCATCATGTAAGGAATACCTATTGAAAAATATGGCCAAGTTCGATACAGTGTTTTTCTGTAAAAGTTGAAATATCATTAATACCATAAATTTTTTTTAAATACTCTTTGTAATTATCAATTTCAAGTATTTCAGTATTAAATGCTATTGTTTCATCTTCGTTTACAAGAATGGTATCTTCACCAGCATCTGAAAGAAACATAAATTCTTCTGACAATGTTCCTCCCATGTCTCCATTAAGTGCACTAACAGGAATAACCTTAAGACCGAGAGCATCAAATATTGCTAGATAAGCTTTTTTCATAATAGAGTACTCATTAGCTAAATCTTCTTCAGATGAATGGAAACTATAGGCATCCATCATGGTAAATTCTTTGCTCCTTAAAAGTCCTCCTCGAGCACGAAGTTCATTTCTGAATTTATTTCCGATTTGATAAATATTTACAGGGAGATCCTTGTAAGATTTTAAATTATCACGTACAAATTCGAAAACAGCTTCCTCTGCGGTTGGAGCCATACAGAAAGAACCATTAGGCATATCACAATAAAACATTTGCCCTGAAGAATAATAGTTTTCCCATCTACCAGAAGCTTCCCAAATTGATTTGGGTTGTAATAAGGGTAAACTTACTTCAATGCAGTCATGTTTGTCTAAAATGTTTCGGATAATTGTTTCAATGTTTGATTGAGCCCGAACAATAAAATTGTGTTTCCCGTAAATGCCAGTGCCATAGCGTTTTAATAATCCGCTTTGAAAAAAGATTTGCTGTGAAAGCATTTCGTCAGAGTTTACTCTTTCTTTGGATGTTAGAAGTGCTGCTTTTGATAACCTCATAATAAATAAGCCTCCTTTAAATAAAATTAATTAGTGTAAAATTTTTACAACATATCAGTATTTTATCATGAAAATACCGAAAAAACAATATGGATTTATATATTTAGGAGTAACAAATCAAAAAATTATGAAATAATCTTGATTAAGTAGATAGAATGAAGTATAATAAGTACATAATAGGTTAGATATGAGCCTTTAAGAGGAAAATCTTATAAACGAATATCCTATTGAACATTAGGTTATAAATGAGCCTTTAGTTTAACTATAAACGAGTTTAAAAGGAAAACCCGAACCTAATATTGAAACAATATTAAAGTAGGGTATTAGCAAAGAGGAGCAAGGGAACTAGAAACCTTTGCTCTTAATTTTAGTTTGAAATATACTACCTTACAAAACTGTAACATACCGTAATATTAAACTAACGACAACTACTCAAAAATATCGTACAATAAGGCAAGAAAGGAAGGAAAAAATATGGAAAGTATTTTAAAAATTGAAAAAATCGAAAAATATTACGGCAACAAATCAAGCCTTACAAAAGCGATTGACAATATATCATTTGAGGTAAAGAGGGGAGAATTTGTCGCAATAATGGGAGCAAGTGGCTCAGGAAAAACAACACTTTTAAATTGTATATCTACAATAGACAAAGTAACATCAGGTCATATCTATGTAGCAGGAGAAGATATAACAAAACTAAAAGGAAATGATTTAAATAAATTTAGAAGAGAAGAACTAGGATTTATATTCCAAGACTTTAATTTATTAGATACATTAACAGCATATGAGAATATAGCATTGGCACTATCTATACAAAACACAAATTCAAAAGAAATTGACCAAAGAATTAAAAAGGTATCAAAAGAGCTAGATATAGAAAGTGTACTAAACAAATACCCATACCAAATGAGTGGAGGGCAAAAACAAAGAGTAGCAAGTGCAAGAGCAATTATTACAAATCCCAAATTAATTTTAGCAGATGAGCCAACAGGAGCATTAGACTCAAAATCATCAAAAATGTTACTCGAAAAATTTGGATTTTTAAATGAAGTTATTAAAGCAACAATCTTAATGGTTACACATGATGCATTTACAGCAAGTTATGCAACACGCGTTATATTTATCAAAGATGGCAAAATTTTTAATGAAATACATAGAGGACTAGACACAAGAAAAGAATTTTTTGATAAAATTATAGATGTTGTAACATTATTAGGTGGGGATCTAAATGATGCTCTTTAAACTATCACTAAAAAACATCAAGAAAAGTATGAAAGATTATGCCATCTATTTTTTCACACTTATTTTAGGTGTTGCAATATTTTATGTATTTAACTCGATAGGGAGCCAAACAGCTATGATGACTGTTTCAAAATCAACTTCAGAAATTTTGGAACTTATGACTACAATTCTATCAGGAGTTAGCGTATTTGTATCTTTTATTTTAGCATTTTTGATTATTTATGCTAGCAGATTTTTAATGAAGAGAAGAAAAAAAGAATTTGGAGTTTATATGACTCTTGGAATGAGCAAGAGAAAGATATCACTTATTTTATTTTTTGAAACTTTATTTATTGGTATAATATCACTAACAGTTGGTTTACTTGCAGGAACAGTTTTATCACAATTTATGAGTGTTGTGGTTGCAGATATGTTTGAGGCAGATATGACTAAATTTAAGTTTGTATTTTCAGAAAGTGCATGTATTAAAACTTTAATTTATTTTGGTATTATGTATTTGGTTGTTATGATTTTTAATACATTTAATATTAGTAAATGTAAGCTTATTGATTTGATATATGGAAACAGAAAGTCAGAAGCGGTTAAATTGAAAAATCCATGGCTTTGTATAATAATTTTTATGGTATCAGCCAGTACACTTGGATATAGCTATTATGCAGTAACAGAAGGAATAAATGAAGTTTTAAGTACGAACAAAAGGATGTTAGCAATAATAGCAATTGGTTCGATATCTACATTTTTCATTTTCTGGTCATTATCAGGACTTATTTTAAAAATTGTAAAAAGTAATAAAAAGTTTTATTACAAAGGTTTAAATAGTTTTACTGTAAGACAAATAAGTAGCAAAATCAACACAACAGTATTTTCAATGACAGTTATATGTTTAATGTTATTTATTACAATATGTGTATTATCTAGTGCTTTATCTATGAAAAATTCTTTAAATAGGTCATTTGAAAGCTATGCACCAAGAGATGTAGAACTAAGCAAAAGATGTGACATAGATGAGGATTTAAAAGATTATGGTTATACTGATGAACAAATTGAAGGTTCAAAGATGAGTATAAAAGAAATATTAGATAAATTAGACTTTGATTATCAAAAATATTTCAAAAATATAGAAGAATACGCTATATATGCAAATAATGAAGTTAATTTAAAAAATGTATTGGGAGATTATTATGAAAATGCTTCGTCAAAATTTTCTTCTTTAATATATGACCATAAAGTAGAACTAATGAAATTAAGCGATTATAATAAATTAGTTAAAAGTTTGAACTTGGAAAAAATATCATTAGATGATAATCAATATGCATATGTAGCAAATTATGAAATGTCAGTAAATTTGGAGAATGACGCACTAAAAACAAATCCAAAAATCGTTATAGATGGTAAAGAATATTTACCTAGATATGATAAATGTGTAGATGGATTTTATGAAATGGCAGGTAATAAGATAAATGATGGATTTATTGTTTTGCCAGATAGTGCATTTGTAAATAGTAAAAAAACATTTGAATTTTTAGTTGCAGATTATAATGGAGAAACAGATAAAATAGAGGAATTTGTAAATGATTTAATAAACAGAGATTATTATAAAAATACGAATTTAACTATAAATACTAAAGCAGATATTAGAGATTCTAGTGTTGGGCTAGGTGCGATTGTTACATTTATTGGATTATACTTAGGAATTATTTTCTTAATCTCTTGTGCTGCAATACTTGCATTAAAGGAACTTTCGGAATCTAGTGATAATTTTATTAGATTTGAAATGCTTAGAAAAATAGGAGTTGATGAAAAAGATTTAAACAAAGCTTTATTTAGACAAATTGGAATATTTTTCATGTTCCCACTTTTGGTTGCAATTATTCACTCTATTTTTGGAATTAAGTTTAGTAATTATATACTTAAGGCAAGTGGAGTAAGCTTTGATTTGAATTCTATTATTATGACTGCTGTGTTTATTGTTATTATTTATGGCGGGTATTTTGTAGTTACTTATTTTAGTAGTAAAAATATTATTAGAGAGAAAAATTAAAAGGTTGTGAGTGGTCATAATAGTATACAAAATATTCATGTATAATTTCTAACTTTATAGAAAAAATAAAAATGTGAAACAAAATTGATAAAATCAGATATGTCAATAGGAAACATATTAGTCACAATTGTTTTAATGTATTTTTGCAATAGTCAAGGCGGAATATCAAGACTGTTCAGTTTGAAATTTGGTGGAAACTTAGTTGTGGATAATGCTGTAAATGTAGCGAGATACTTTAATTGGAGTGAAAAACTAATATTTATTTATATATGTAGCATATTTAACAATTTTATTTGTAAAATAAAAAAGACACCCAATTTAAGGGTGTTTTTTATCATCTTTCTTCATTATCATCTTGATGAAAAGAAGCTGTTGATTTTTTAGCATTTTTTAATAATCGCATTGCTTCATTTCTTTGGTTAAGTGTATCTAATATTGTTTGAGCAGTAGATAGTTGATTTTTAGCTGGTAATTTGCGTATGGCTAATTCTATTTCTTCCAATGTATTACTTAATTCCTCATTTAAATGAGAGTTTTTATTATTAAGAAGATCATTTTGCAATAATGCTACTATTTTTTGTAAAGCTAAATCTCTTGCTGCTGGATTCATTTTTTCAAGCATTCTATTTAAGTCGTGTAATTCTGTTGCAGTTTCACCATTTAATTGTCTTTTTAATCTTCTACTGGCGGATTTATCAAATTCTTTACTATAATTTTTTACTGTTTTTTCAAAAAGAGATATATCATCATTAGTTAATTTCTTAAATCTTTCTGTTTGAGGTAAAAAGAAATTTCCTGTTTTATCGTAAGTTTTTGCTGTTTTTTTTGCAATTTCCTCGAGAATTTTTTCCCTTATTAATTTTTTAGTATTATCTGTAAATTCGATATATTCTTTTGCTTCATTATCAAATTTGACTTTTAGAGATTTATAATCTGAATTTGCTAAAAAAGGTAAATCAGCTTCAAACATATCTTCTGCAGGGAGGATTCTTGTAAGAGTAGGGAGACGTGGACAACCAAATCTCATACAACCAATAGCTGTTCTTTTGGAAATTATTGCCATTAATTTTTTGTTTATTTCATTGGTATAATCTTTTATATCTAATTGGTTAATAATTTCAACTAGATTAGGATCCTCGATTTTATCACATTTTTCGTAGATTTCTGAAAGATTGGATAATATTTGTTGTTCGCGTTCAGCTGCAATTATAGCTTGTTGCTCTTTTTGAATTGCTTCATTATCTATTTCATTTACAATTTTTTCGGCAGTATCTAAACTTATATCTGCTTCTTTTACAATAGATGTTATATTTTCTGGAGATAGGGAAGTAGATTGCACAGCTGCAATTGTTGCTTTTTCTGATTTTACATCAGGAATTTGGGTTATAATTGTTACCAAATCCTCATCTGTTAAGGATGTTTTTTCTTGTAACATTTGCATAAATTTTCCAACAGGCATATCTTTATGTTCCTGAATTTCTTTTAACGCAACATCAATAGCCTTTTTCCTTGCAATTTCTTTTTCAGAAACAGTTTCTTCTATTACAGATTGGACAGTTTCTACAGTTTTTTGCAATGGAGTAGGTTTAGGTTCGTTGTTATTTAAAATTTTTCTTAGTATTTTCATCTTAATCACCTTTCTTTTTGTGTTATATGAAATATTATAACGTGCTATTTGGATAGTAGTCAAGGCAAAATTAGTTATTTTTTGTGAAAATTTTGTGAAAAAATATTGACAATAAAAAATATTATGAATATAATATAAAAAAAGTTGAATAAACATTCAACTGTAACAAAAGAAGTATAATATCGAAAGGGGGCACAAATGGCAAAGAATGAGTTTGTATGTGACTGTAATGTAATACATCAAGATGTTGTAGAAAACACAATAAAGCAAATGGCAGATGAAGATATGCTAAACAAATTAGCAGAATTTTTTAAGATATTAGGAGACACAACAAGAACAAAAATACTATATGCACTAGATAAAAACGAAATGTGTGTATGTGATATAGCAAATGTATTAAATATGAGCAAATCATCAATATCACATCAATTAGGAACATTAAGACGTTCTGGAATAGTAAAATGCAGAAAAGTAGGAAAAGAAGTATTTTATACATTAGATGATGAGCACGTAAAAGAAGTTTTTGAGGTAGGTATGGAACATATCGTGCATAGAAGATAAAAAATGGAGGTAAAGAAAATGAAATATAAGTTTAAAATAAAAGGATTAGATTGTGCAAACTGTGCAGCAGAATTAGAAAGAGCGATACAAAAAATAGATGGAGTAGATGAAGCAACTATAAGCTTTATGACAGAAAAATTAGTTATAGAATGTGAAGAAGAAAATAAAGAAGAAGTTATGAAAAAAGTTCAAAAAGTAGTAAAAAGAGAAGAACCAGATTGTACAATAAAAGAAGTATAAAAAGAAAGTTTGAAAAATAGTTTTAATAAATTATTTTTCAAACTTTATACCATTGACGGCAAAGGAGTATATAAAACATGAAAAAAAGAGCAATAAAAATACTAATAGCATTAATTATATATATAGTTGCAATAGTAGGAAATTTTGAAAATGAATTGATAAAAGATGCATTATTTATAATAAGTTATTTAATAGTTGGATTAAGTATTTTAAAAAAAGCTGTAAGAAATATCTTTAGAGGAAAGGTATTTGATGAGAATTTTCTAATGGCTGTTGCAACATTAGGTGCATTTGGAGTTGGTGAATTCCCAGAAGCAGTTGCAGTAATGCTATTCTATCAAATTGGTGAATTATTTCAAAGCTATGCTGTTGATAAATCAAGAAAATCAATATCAAGTTTAATGGATATAAGGCCTGATTATGCAAATGTGTTAAGAGATGGAAAAGAAGAAAAAATAGACCCAGATGAAGTAAAAATTGGAGAAACAATAGTTGTAAAACCCGGTGAAAAAATACCACTAGATGGGACAATTATAGAAGGAACAACAATGCTTGATACAAAGGCATTAACTGGAGAATCTGTTCCTGTTGAAGCAAAGGAAAATGACGAAGTATTAAGTGGTTCTATAAATGAAAGTGGAAAGATTTTAGTAAAAGTATCGAAGGAATATGGAGAATCAACTGTAAGTAAAATTTTAGATTTGGTTGAAAATGCAAGTAGTAAAAAATCTAAATCAGAAAATTTTATTACGAAGTTTGCTAAGTATTATACACCAACAGTTGTAATTATAGCAGTAATACTTGCAATTGTACCACCATTTATATTTAAAGACGCATCATTTACAGAATGGATTTATAGAGCATTATCATTTTTAGTTGTATCATGTCCATGTGCATTAGTTATATCAATACCATTAAGTTTCTTTGGTGGAATAGGTGGAGCATCTAAGATGGGAATATTGATAAAAGGAAGCAATTATTTGGAGGCTTTAGCTTCAACCGAAATAGCAGTATTTGATAAAACTGGAACTTTAACTAAAGGTGTGTTTGAAGTTCAAAAAATAGAAACAAATAATATAGGTAAAGACGAATTACTTGAAATTGCGGCCTATGCAGAAAATTATTCAAATCATCCAATTGCGAAATCTATAAAAAATGCTTATAAGAAAGATATAGATACAAACAGAATTAAAAACATAAAAGAAATTTCAGGACATGGAATAAGTGTTACAATAGATGACAAAAATGTATTAATCGGTAACGAAAAATTAATGGAAGAAAATAAAATTAAATACACAAAAAGCGAAGATGTTGGAACAATTTTATATGTAGCAATAAATAATGAATATAAAGGATTAATTATAATTTCAGATGAAATAAAAGAAGACTCTAAAGAATTAGTTAAGAATTTAAAAAATTTAGGTGTAAAGAAAACTGTAATGCTTACAGGAGATAAGAAAACAGTTGGAGAAGATGTTGGAGAAAAACTTGGACTTGATGAAGTTTATACAGAACTATTGCCAGATGGAAAAGTAGAAAAAGTAGAAAAATTAATGCGAGAAAAAACCGAAAAAGGTAAACTTGTATTTGTAGGAGATGGAATAAATGATAGCCCAGTTCTTGCAATGTCAGATATTGGAATCGCAATGGGAGCACTAGGTTCTGATGCTGCAATTGAAGCTGCTGATGTTGTTATTATGACAGATGAGCCATCTAAGATTGCAGATGCAATTGGATTATCTAGGAAAACAATGAAGATTGTAAAAGAAAATATTGTTTTTGCAATTTTTATTAAAGTTTTGGTCTTAGTTCTTACTGCAGTTGGCCTTTCAACTATGTGGGAAGCTGTTTTTGCAGATGTTGGAGTTTCTATAATTGCTATAATTAATGCTTTGAGAATGCTTAAGGTGAAAAATATAGACTCAAAAAATAATATATGATATAATAACGAGGTTTTTAACATAACAGTTAGAAACCTCAAATCATTTAACAAAGGAGACAACAACATGAATGAAATAAAATTTGGAGTATCGCTTGCAGGGGGAGGCTTACAAGGATTTGCTCACATAGGAGTATTAAAAGCGCTAGAAGAACTAGGAGTAAACATACAATATATATCAGGAACAAGCACAGGAAGTGCAATAGCTTCACTTTATGCTATGGGATATACTCCAGACGAGATACAAAAAATATGCAAAGAAAAATACAAAAAAATTCTAAAAATAAGAAAAAAAGTACTATGCAAAATGGCGATAAACTTTCTTTTACACAAAGAGACAAGAGTAGAGGGAATAATTGATGGAACACTTGTAGAAAACTTTATAAATGAAGCTGCAAAAGAAAAGAGAAAACATATGATTAAAGATTTTACAAGCAAAAAGCTTGCAATAGCAACAGTTGATACAATATCTATGAAAGAGTGTTTATTTGTATCAGATGAAATAAAAAGTAAAGATAAAAGTATAGATTACATAACAAATATAAATATAGGAAAAGCAGTGCGTTCAAGTATGGCATTTCCGGCAATATTTACAACATCAAATTATGAAAAATATAATTTTTTAGATGGAGGAACAGTAGATAATTTACCTGTGCAAGTTTTAAAAGATATGGGAGCCCAAAAAACAATTGCAATATGTTTTGATTTGAATAAATACACTCCAAGTGAAAGCTTAGAGGGAGTATTAGTTAGAGCTCTTGATATATTTTCATGCTCAGGTGTAGAAAAATCAAAAGAATTAGCAGATATTGTGGTAGAAATTTATAACCCAGATACAAGTTTGTTATCTATGGACGAAATAGAAAAAACGGTAAAAAATGGATATAATGCAGTTATGAAGCAGAAAGAAAAAATATTAGTAGAGGCAATAATAAATGAATGAAAAATTGATAAGATTGTACGATGAATGTTTAAATGAACTAAAATCTGTTGACATTGATATGATAGGAAATAAAAAAATAGGAGAAATTAATATTTGTTTAGCTAAAAGAAAAGCTAAAAGATATGGCTGTTGCAAGCAATCTAAGCCTGTAATTACATGTTATCATATAGAATATAGAAATTATAGAAGAGTTAAAGTATATGATGTGTTTATGAAACATGATATAGAAATAAGCAAATGGGTTTTAGATTTGAATGATGATATAATAAAGAATACCATAATGCATGAATTAATACATTGCTTGCCCTATTGCAATAATCATGGTAAAGTTTTTAAAAAATATGCAGATTTTATTAATGAGAGGTTAGGATATAAAATACAAAGGTTGGGGAATAGAGAGCAAGATTATAAAGAAAGTAATTTAGATTTTGATTATGAGGATATAAAGTATAAGTATAAAATAAAGTGTAAGAATTGTGGTGTTATTTTTTATAGACAAAGACTGAAGAAAAATTTTGTGAGAGATTATAGATGCGGAAAATGTAAGGGAAGATTAGAATTAATTGAAGAAAAATAACAAAATATGTTTGATTTTTCCAATCTTTTGTGATATAAAATAAAAATGTAATTACATTTTAATAATTGAAGGGAGTAACAAAAATGGAAGTAAATGAAGAAAAAAGAAAAAAATTCATGGAATTTGCGGGAAAAAGGGTAAATAATGTAATGCATGACATTCAAATATTAGAACCTATGGCAAGAAGTAACGCCTACGATTTTACAAAAGAAGATGTTGAAAAAATGTTTTATGCTATGCAAGAATCTTTAAATTCTACAAAAGCTGAATTTGAAAAGAAATTTGAAGAAAAAGCAAGAGCAGAAAGAAAAGTATTTTCTTTTGATGCAGAAATATCTATGCCAAGCCAAGAAGAAAATGTTATAGAAGAAGAAAATATTGAAAATAATATACAAGAATTTTAGTAAAATAAAACAGGCTAATTTTAAAAATTAACCTGTTTTATTTAATATTATTGTTCCAAATTATATTTTCCATTTTCTTTTTTTAAAATATCTCCAACTTTAAAATCAGGATATTTTTCTTTAGAAATACTAAAATATCCACCTTCTTCGAGATTAGTTAAATATATTTTATCTCTATCTATTTTTTTTACAGAAAATAAAGAGCCTTCTTCCTCTTCAAGATTAAAATACAAATCATCAAGTTTTGCTTTAGCCTCTAAATTAGTGATTTCAAACCTTTCATCTGTTAAAACAAATCTATTATTTTCAAAAATGACATTTGAAGCTAAATCAAGATTTGTTAGGACATCTTTACTAAAACCAGATGTTTTTATTTCGTTTCCATTTGATATATCAACTAAAGAAACAATATTATCATTAATATCTGTAACAACAAATTTTGAACCATCTTCAATATTTAATTCACTATTTTCTAAATGGTTTTGAAGTTCTTTAATAAAGCCAGAAATTAATTCGTTTGGAGTATTAGAATTGGTTAAATTTTTTTCTAAAAAATCAGATAATTTCATTAAAATGCACATCCTTTCAACATAAGGAATATAGAATACAAGCATATTATAGAATATTTTTTATGAAAAATCAAGAAATTATTTACATACTAAATTTGAAATGATATAATCACATTGAAAATTTTAGGGAGTACAAAAAGATGAGTAAAAAGAGATACAAAAGTAAATATAATTTAATAATCTCCATAATCACACTAATAATGGTTATTTTGATAGTGTATTATGAAAACAATTATGAAATAGAAAATAATACTATCCAAAATGATACACAGATAGCAATAAATAATGAAGTTTCGTTTAACCTAAACGAAATTCCAGATTTTGATGGAAAAACACCATATGTAATTCTAAATAATAATGAGCCTGAATTTCCAGATGAAGATTTTAACATCAATAGCTTTGAAAAATATAGTGAATTAGATAGTTTAGGAAGATGTGGAGTAGCATATGCAAATGTTTCAAAAGACACAATGCCGACAGAAGCAAGAGGAGATATAAGTAAGGTAAAGCCCACAGGTTGGCATGCAGTGAGATATGATTGCGTAGATGGAAAATATTTATACAACAGATGCCATTTGATAGGATATCAACTTACTGCAGAAAATGCAAATAAACAAAATCTTATAACTGGAACTAGATATTTGAATGTAGAGGGAATGCTGCCTTTTGAAAACCAAGTTGCAGAGTATATAAAGACAACAAACGGACATGTACTTTATAGAGTAACACCAATTTTTAAAGATAATAACTTAGTAGCAAATGGGGTACAAATGGAGGCAAAATCTGTTGAGGACAGGGGAGAAAAAGTTAAATTTAACATATACGCATATAATGTACAACCAAATATAAAAATAAATTATTTAACAGGTAGTAGTGAATTAATTGAATAAAGCCATTTTTGGTTAAAATTTGGTTTGGCAGAAAATGTCGAATTTTGCGATGAAAAATGCTTGACAAAATAGCAAATTTCGACATATAATGTGGATTGTAAATTTCAAATTTTCTTTATTCAATTAATTTATTTGAGAAAATTTTGTTTCAAAAATTATTTTTATCATCTCTATGAATTTTTTTATAAATGTAAATTTGAAAAATTTAATATGAAAGGAGGAGATAACTATGACAGAGGAACAAAGAGATAGTCTTTTAATTGAAATGTCTGAAAATATTAAAACAATAAATAATGTATTGGAAAACCATTCAGAGGAATTTGTGAAAATCCATACAGTATTGGATGAACATGCAAAAGAATTAGTCAATCTAAGACACGACATGGCAAAAATGGAACATGACCTTACTGAAAGAATAGATGAAAATTCAAAGGAAATTGTTCGTTTAAGAGAAAATATGGCAAGAATGAAACATGAACTTACAGACAAAATAATGGCTCTATTTGATTTAGGCGAAGTGAATAAAGACAAATTTGAAGAAACAGATTTGCGAATGAATGGAATCGAAAATACATTAGATTGGCATAATAGAAGACTTATGAAATTAGAAATGGCAGATTAAAAAACAAGATATAATTGCACAAAAATAGATGCAATTATATCTTTTTATTATGAAAACTTCTTGAAAAAATACGAAAATTTATTTGACAAATCTGACCAAAAAAAGTATAATATTAAGGTTCACTTAACCTAGAACATGTACTATTACAACAAAAATAAAAAAAGAAGGAGAGAAAAATGGAACAAGAAGAAAACATATTAGGAAAAGAAAAAATAAGCAAACTAATCAAAAAATTCTCTATTCCGTGCATAATATCTCTACTTGTAAATTCGCTATACAACATAGTAGACCAAATATTCATAGGTCAAGGAGTAGGATATTTAGGAAATGGAGCAACAAATGTAGTATTCCCATTAGTAATGATAGGACTAGCATTTTCACTAATGTTTGGAGATGGAGCATCAGCATATTTAAGCTTAAAACTAGGTGAAAAGAAGAAAGATGAAGCAAAAATCGGTATAGGAAATGGAGTTACATTATGTGTAATTACATCAGTAATATTTTGTGCAATCACATTAATATTTTTACCAGTATTTTTAAAGATATTTGGATGTACAGATAATTTAAAAGATTATGCAATGACATATGGACGAATAATAGCGATAGGATTCCCATTTTCAATGATAGGAACAACATTAAATTCAATAATAAGAGCAGATGGAAGTCCAAAATATTCAATGACATCAATGATTGCAGGAGCAATTTTAAATACAATATTAGACCCAATATTTATATTTGTATTTCATAAAGGAGTTGCAGGTGCAGCAATTGCAACAGTTATAAGTCAAATTTTAACATTTGTATTAAATGTAGCATATATTAAAAGATTTAAATCTATAAAATTAGATAGAGATAGTATAAAATTAAGACCAAATGTATGTAAAAAAGTATCTGCATTAGGAATAAGCAGTTTTATAACACAAATGAGTATAGTATGTGTTATGACAGCAGAAAACAACCTACTTGGAAAAGCAGGGGCAGAGAGCAAGTTTGGCGCTGAAATACCAATTACAGTACTTGGAATAGTTATGAAAATAAGCCAAATACTAAATAGTATAATAATAGGTATTGCAGCAGGAAGTCAACCAATATTTGGATATAATTATGGAGCTAAAAAATATGATAGAGTAAAACAAGCTCTAAAAATAGTGTTAGGTTCAAGTTTAGTAATAAGTACAATAGCATTCATATTATTCCAAACAATACCAGATAAATTAATTGCAATATTTGGTAGTGGAGACGAAAATTATATGGAATTTGCATGTTTAGCATTTAGAACATATCTATTTTTATGTATTTTCAATGGTATACAAATACCATCAGGAATATTCTTCCAAGCAATTGGAAAAAGCACAAAAAGTGCAATATTATCACTTTCAAGACAAATTGTTATATTAATACCAGCTATGATAATTTTAAGCCATATATTTGGTTTGATGGGTGTATTATATGCAGGACCAGTTGCGGATGGAATAGCATTTGTATTAGCTGCAATTTTATTGATTAGAGAAGTAAAACATCTAAAAGCTAATGGAGCAGAGAATAAGGCAGAAAAAGAAGAAATAAAGGCAACTGCTAATTTGGAAAATCAAGTTATAATAACACTTTCAAGAGAATACGGTTCAGGTGGAAGATATATAGGAAAATTAGTTGCAGAAAAACTTGGAATTAAATTATATGATAAAGAGTTTGTTGTTAAATTAGCAGAAGAAACAGGACTTTCTTCAGAGTATATCGAAAACAATGAACAAAAAAGAGGAGCTTTAGAAACTTTAAATAATGGTTATTATTCAGGATTAAGCAATTCGGATGAATTATTTATAAAAGAATCTGAATTAATTAAAGAAGTTGCAAGCGAAAATTCCTGTGTAATAGTTGGTAGATGTGCGGACTTTATATTAAAAGAAAACAAAAATATATTTAAAGTATTTGTTTACAGCAATATGGAGGATAAAGTAAAAAGAGCAACTAATATTTATGGATTAGATAAAAATAAAGCTGAAAAAGAAATAAATAGAATAAACAAATTAAGAGCAAATCATTATAAATATTATACAGAAAAGGATTGGAGTAATCCAGAAAACTATGATATTTGCATAAACAGTGATAGCTTAGGTGTAGAAAAAGTGGCAGATTTAATTTGTGAAATGATAAAAGAAAAAGCAGCTTTAGCTTAAATGAAAGAGGTGAAACATTGATGGAAAAAATTGTACCAGAGTTTTTTGAAAAACTATTAGCAGAGCAGTATGGAGAGAAATTTGCAAAAAATATAACTTGTAATTTAATGAAAACTAAAAAAGTAACATTAAGAGTAAATGCAATAAAATCTGATGCTACCGAAATTAAAAAAGTTTTAACAGCTAAAAATATAAGTTTTAAGCCTGTAAATTGGTATGAAGATGCTTTTATAATAGAAAATGTAAAAGAAGATATAATTAAGGAATTAGAAATATATAAGCAGGGTAAGATTTATCTCCAAAGTTTATCATCAATGTTACCACCATTAGTATTAAATCCCAAACCACAAGAAAATATACTAGATATGGCTGCAGCACCTCGGAGGAAAAACAACTGAGATGGCAGCTTTGTCTGTAAATAAAGCATATATTACTGCTTGCGAGAGAAATAAAATAAGAGGAGAAAAGCTTAAATATAATTTAGAAAAGCAGGGAGCTAGTATGGTAAATGTAATGTTAGAAGATGCTGGAAATTTGAGCGATTTCTTTTCTTTTGATAAAATTTTACTTGACGCACCTTGCAGCGGAAGTGGAACAGATAATGTTTTTAAGAGTAACTTTACTTTGGATTTGGTCCAAAAATCTAAAAAGACACAGGAAAGATTATTAAGAAAAGCCTTAAAAATTTTAAAACCTGGGGGAGAGATGGTTTATTCTACATGTTCTATTTTGGTAAAAGAAAATGAAGAAGTTGTAGAAAAAGTTTTGAAAGAGTTTAAGGCTAGTCTTGTGCCAGTTAGTTTAGGTAATGAGATTGAATGCTTACCAAGTAATTTAAAAGATGTAGCAGTGGTTGCTCCAAATGAATTATTTGAGGGATTTTTTGTAGCTAAAATTCGAAAAGAAAAATAATATATTATACTCAATAGGTTCTAAACCGAGGCCTGTTGGGTATTTTTTTTAATTTATAAAAAAATCTTGTAATTTTATTTCAATATGCTATAATGATAACTGTAAAATACAAATCACAAAAATACGAAAGGAGAAATAAAAATGTCAACAACAAAATTTGTTTTAAATGAAACATCATATTTTGGAAATGGCGCAAGAGAAGTACTTGCAGAAGAAATTACAAAGAGAGGATTTAAAAAAGTATTTTTAGTATCTGATAAATCTTTAGTAGAAGCAGGAGTAGCTGCAAAAGTTGAAGAAGAGCTAAAAAAAGCTAATATAGAATATACATTATATTCAGAAATAAAACCAAATCCTACAATCAAAAATGTATTAGATGGAGTAGAAGCATGTAAACAATCAGGAGCTGACTTAATAGTTGCTGTTGGTGGTGGTTCAAGTATGGATACTGCAAAAGGAATATCAATAGTAATGACAAATCCAGACAGAAGTGATATTAGATCATTAAATGGATTATCAAATACAGTTAACAAAGGTATGCCAGTTATTGCAATGCCAACAACTGCTGGAACTGCAGCAGAAGTTACAATCAACTATGTAATAACAGATGAAGAAAGAAAAATAAAAATGGTATGTGTAGACCCACATGATATTCCAATAATAGCTATTGTAGATACAGAACTTATGGCATCAATGCCAAAAGGCTTAGCTGCTGCAACAGGATTAGATGCATTAACACATGCAGTTGAAGGGTATATTACAAAAGCACACAATTTAATGTCAGATATGTTCCATATGAAGGCCATAAAATTAATATTTGAAAATTTAACTAAAGCTGTAAATGACAAAGATCCAGAAGCAATTGAAAAAATGGGATATGCTCAATATATAGCAGGAATGGGATTCTCAAATGTAGGACTAGGAATTGTTCACTCAATGGCTCACCAATTAGGTGCTGTATATGACACACCTCACGGAATTGCAAATGCAATGTTATTACCAACAGTTATGAGATTTAATGGAGAAAATCCAGAAACAGCTCAAAGATTTAGAGAAATCTTATGCGAAATTGGTAGACCAGATGCAGCTCACTTAAATGACCAAGATGTTATAAATACATTTGTATGGATGATTTCTGAATTATCTAAATCAGTTGGTGTAACTCAAAAAATTACTGATTATGGTGCAAAAGCAGAAGATTTTGAAATGCTTGCTGAAAAAGCTATGCAAGATCCTTGCAAACCAGGAAACCCTAGAGAGGTTTCAAAAGAAGAATTTGTTGAGTTGTTTAGAAGAGCAGCTGAATAGGATTTATATAAATAAAAATAAAGCTAGATATATATGAAAAATATCTAGCTTTATTTACTATTGATTCTGAAACTTAACCTTAGCAGCATCAATTTTATTCTGTTCAGCAACATCAGTTTTATACCAACCTTTTTCAGCCATCAAATTATAAATTTTATTTTGAATATCCAAAGAAGTATTTAAAGCATCCTTAAAAGCAGTATGAACCTCAGTTGTAGTAGACTCTAATGCACCGTGAAGATACAAATCACAAACGCCTTTAATAACTAACAATTCATCTTCCATTAATTCTTTATCTTCCATAACAATCTCTCCTTTATAATAAATTTAAAAACTTATTAGATAATTCAGCATGCTTATTTTCAAGTTCTTTTACATAAGAAGAAAGATTAACATCTAATAATTTAGTTGATGTTTTATTACTATTATTCTTCATAAAATTTTCGTGTGAAATAGCATCCTCAACATATAATAGCTCTTTGCTTGTCATAATAATCACCACCTAAATTAATTATGTACAAATAAAAATAAAATATACTTGGTTTTATTAAAATTGAATAATTTCGAGAAAATATAAATATTAACAATAAAAATGCTTGATTTTCACCAGAAAATATCATATAACGATAAAAAGTGGTGAAAATTAAAAATTTTGAAATGAGGACGGTTCCTTTTTAAAAAACCGTCCTCAATACGAAAAAATCACAAAAGTATAGGCTCAATCTGCTCTCCATCCAAAGCATATTCCACGGTTTTAACAATATACTCAGGGTCAAAAACAATAGACCTAGGTTTAGTAATAGGATTATCCTGTTTAAAAGGAACAAAATAGTAATTTTTACGATTAATAAGACTACCAATGCTTACCAAATTAGCACCAAGACCATTATTGGTAGAAGGTGCAATAACAACTGGCAAATTATTTCTTAAGTGAGATTTCACTGCCATTAAGGCAGGAGTATCTATAATATCACAGGCAAGTTTAGACATTGTATTTCCACTTGCTGGTGCAACTATCATAATATCAGTTAAATGCTTAGGACCAATAGGTTCAGCACCTTGAATGGTGTGAATAATGTCTTTTCCAGAGATTTCTTTAATTTTCTCAATAAATTCTTTTGCTTTACCAAATTTAGTATCAAGTTCATAACTATTATAAGACATAATAGGAATAATATCAGCCCCAGCTTTTTTAAGTTCTTTCATTTTAGGGATTGTTTTACTAAAAGTACAAAAAGAACCTGTAAGTACGAATCCAATTTTTTTACCTTTAACTTCCAAAATTCATCATAGCCTCCTTTCAAAAAATATCTTTGTATATAATATGAATTTAAGGCAAAATTTTTGCGTGAAAATTGTAAAATTTTGTAAGTATCTTTTAGTTGCGAAAATTTTCATATTGTGATAAAATTTGTTCGAAAAGAACCGGTCCAAAACGAACAAAGAAAGGAAAAAACAAAATGGAAGAAAAATATACATGGAATTTAAAAGATATATTCCAAACAAAAGAAGAATTCAAAAAAGAAATAGAAAATTTAAATAGTAGATTAAACATAATAAAAACATACCAAGGAAAATTAGCAGAAAGTTCTCAAAATATTTACGAATGCTATAAAAATTACGAAAAAGCACTAGAACATTATGAAAAAATATATGCGTATGGAATGCTAAAATTTCATTTAGATATGGCAAATAGTGACAATATAAAATTATTCAAAAAATGTGAGGGAATAGGTACTGAATTTGAAAAAGTAACATCTTTTATAACCCCCGAAATAACAGACATTGATACAGATTTATTGATAAAGTATTTAGATGAGAATGAGGAATTAAAAAGATACGAAAGGTTAATAAAAGAAATAATAAAAAATAAGGTACATATATTATCAAAAGAAGAAGAAAATATTTTAGCTAATTATTCTGAGATTTTTAATAACAGTGAAAACACATATGATATTTTAACAAATACAGAATTCAATTTTGGAACTTTGGAAGACGAAAACGGCAAAGAGCAAGAAATGACAGACAGTAATTATACACTTTTCTTAAAAAGCAAAAATGAAGATGTTAGAAAACAAGCTTTTGATTTAATGTATAAAAAATATAAGGAATTTTTAAATACAATAGGGGAACTTTATATTTCGCGAGTTAAACAGGATACAATAACAGCAAAACTTCGTAAATATTCATCATCACTAGAAAAAGCTGTAGACAATGATGATTCAAACTTAAAGGTTTATAATAGTTTAATTGATGCTGTACATAGTGAAATAAGTGCTAACCATGAATTCATCAAATTAAAGAAAGAGCTATTGAAAAAAGATGAAATGCATATATATGATGTATATGTAAATCCAATTGAAGTAGAAGATGATGAAATAACTTTTGAAGAAGCAAAAGATGAGGTTTTAAATGCATTAGACGTTTTAGGAGATGAGTATATAAGCAAATTAAAAGAAGCTTTTGATAATAGATGGATAGATGTTTACCCAAAAGAAAATAAAAGAGGCGGAGCATATAGTATGGGAGTTTATGGTGTACATCCTTTTGTTTTAGATAATTTTGTAAGCAGAAAAAGGGATGTCAGTACAGTTGCACATGAATTAGGACATTCAATGCATTCATATTATTCAAGTAAAACTCAAAATGTAATAGATGCAAATTATACAATAATGATAGCAGAAATTGCATCAACAACAAATGAAATTTTACTTGCAAAATATCAAATAAATAATGAAACAGATAAAAATAAAAAGGCAGAAATTATATATGAATTACTTGAGATGATAAGAGCAACGTTGTTTAGACAAGCAATGTTTGCAGAGTTTGAGAAGAGTGTGCATGAAAGAATAGAAAATGGAGAAGTTTTGTCGTCAGATGATTTATCAGAAATTTATTATAAACTAAATGTAGAATACTTTGGTAAAGATTGCGTAATAGACGAACAAATTAAATATGAATGGGCAAGAATACCTCATTTTTATACACCATTTTATGTATATAAATATGCAACAGGAATATCTGCGGCAATAATTATAGCAACAAATATATTATCAAAAAAAGAAGGCTATGTAGAAAAATATATAAATATGTTAAAACAAGGATGTACAAAAAAAGCAGTTGAACTATTAAAAATGGTAGATGTAGATCTAGAAGATATAAATACATATAAAGGAGCAATTGACTTTTATAGAGAATTAACAGAAAAACTAAAAGAATTAATTTAATTTGTAATAGGGGATATTATATGGAACAAGTTTTAGAAAAAGAAGAAATTAAACAAAAAAATGAAACAATAGATGAAAAAC
>CAKPNI010000013.1 GCA_934168355.1 uncultured Clostridia bacterium | reverse complement strand
TTTATCATTGCATAAAGAACTATCAAAACAATCCAAAGTTGTTGATGAGGCTGTAAAATATCAAAAAGAAAGAGATAAAATTCTTGCTGATAATGAAGAATTACACAATACTGTTAAAAATTTGGAACATAAATACAAAATAAAAAGCAATAATCTTGATTTTGACTTTAATAAAAGAAAAAAAGAATTAGAGGAAGAATTTGAAAAAAAATCTTATAATTTAGAATATGAATATAAAGGCAAATATCGTAAATTAGAAAAAGAAAATAACCGTTTACAAAAAATTATTGATAAGTTTTATGAAACAGTAGATAAATTTATAGTTTGGATTTGCCATAAATTTGGGATTGGAGAGTCAAAAGAATTGATTAAAAACTTTCAAGAAGAAAATCATACTTTTATTGATCCTGTAAAACAATTGGAACATGAAGAGAGAGAAAAAGAATGGGATTTAGAAAGATAAATATGTACATATTGAAAAATTAGAGTCAATATGTACATATTTGGCAAATCAATATTTAATTATGTTTAATAATAAATGGTATACTATATGGTAATCCTGTGATTCTTCCTTTCAATTTACTAGAATCTAAAATAATATCTATCTTGTTGCAAACATTGAGTACAGAATTATAAATTTCAAATAACTGTTTTGATGTATATTGCGAATTGTTTAATAGTTTTATAATAGTTGTTTCTGTACCATCAGGTAAATCAATAATCTTTTTAACAACAGTATAAACAGGTTCATTCCAATATGGATCATTATTTCCTATCACTTCTTCAACAATCTTCTTTAATTCTATATCTCCTAATAACTCCCTTTCTAAATTAAGTTTTACTTTTTTATATTGTACATTATAAGCTAAACCTATAAATTCGTCACTAATTTCTTCTAATCCAATATTGATCTTTTTGCAAACTTCCATTATTAAATTACTTATTTGCCCTTGTGTAAGTGGTTCTACAAAAGCCTCTTTAGGGTCATAATTTAATAATTTTGCAATTGTTATTTCGCTTTCATTTGGCAACTCAATAATCTTTTTAACAACAGTATAAACAGGCTCATTCCAATATGGATCATTATTTCCTATTACTTCTTCAACAATCTTTTTTAATTTTATGTCAGAATTTTCTTCTACAACTCTTTCATTATTATTAAGTAATCTATTATATTTTTCAAATATTTGCTCTACATCTAATGGCTTTACAATTTCTTTTGTAAAATCATTAAACAAATGTTGATTTAATGAAAGTTTTTTTAAAAATTCTATTTTTTCGTCTTCACTTATATTAGTCAATTTATTAAAATATTCTTTTAATAAATCTTTCCAAAATGGATCATTTCCAATAAAAGATTCTATTAAGTTCTCTAATGTTTCTGTCATCAAATTTAAATTCTTATCATAATCATAATTACATTTACTACAATGATATGTAGGATTATCCGCTCTCAATATACAACCGCCCGCAATATATTTATTTGTATCAATTTCTCCTTTAATTTTTCCATAAATATATTCTTTTAAAATCGAATAACATTTTGGACATCTAATTTTTTCTTTTTCATTTAATTCAAAAATTGTTGCTTTTTTATTTTTTAATAATTCCTCTATTATACTTATTTCTGTTCTTACATTTTCTATACAGTTATTATCATCAATTTCTTTTTCTATTTCTTCTTGTCTTGCTTTTTTCAATTCATCTGAAGATAAATATTTTTGTAAATCTTCTAGCTTTCTTTCTAATTCATCTACTGAATAATCTTTATATATATTAAAATATATACCTGGTCCTATAGCCATTTTCTATCGCTCCTTTTTAATATTATTTTTTATAATTCCATACCACCCATATCCTCTATAGGCTGTTGTGGAACTTGTCCTTGTATCATTTGGGCATCACCTTGTTCTCGATTTTGCTGTGATTGTTGTTCTCTGTGTTTCCTTGCAATTTCAGCACTTTCTCTTTGTATTCTAGCCTTCTCTTCTGGTTCTAATTCCCATGATTTCTTTTCTCCTGTTTCAGTTTTTGTATTTTGTTGTCGGTCTAGATAAGTTGTATCTTGTGTTTCATCGTTTCTTCCTCTATAAAATCTTGATCTAATTTGACTAAAAAATCTTGAAAATCTATTTTGTCTAGCAGGTAATTTTTCTAAATTTTCGTGTTGTGAATATTTTTGGTGTTGTATCGTTTGGTTATACAAATTATTACTTTCTGTTTGTGTAGAAAAAGTTTTCTCATAACTATTGTATCTTTGTTCTGTTGCTTGTTGTCCTATATCTTTATAGCATTCTCTTTCTTTACTTAGTAATACTCCTTTTAAAACTGTCTTCGTTTTTCCATTTTGATCTACAACTCCCTTTTGAGCATCTATAACATAAATATCATTAGGATTTAATAAAACTTCTTGCTCTGCACTATCATAATCTGATAATTGTGTGATATAAGTACCTTGTGTTCCTTTTGGTGCATATATCTCCATAACAGTATCATAATCATCATATTTTGCAAATGATGATTGGTACAAGGGTGATGTACTTGTATATCCTTTATTGCTTATACTTTTTCCAATATAACTCTCTGGATTTATGTTTCCATCTGTTTTTATTGCTCTATAAAGTTTCATTGAATTTGATAATCTTGCTTTTGATAATCCTTCATCTAAGTTTGATAATGTACTATCAATATGTTCCAAAGAATCCATATCTTTAACTGCTGTACAAATTGATGGATAACAATTATGTGGAATATTCCTTTGTTGGATATATTGACTAATCATTTCATAATTTTCATGTACTGGTTTACTAAAATCTAGTGATTGAATATAATCTTCTATACCTTTAATTTGTTCTTGTGAAAGAGCTCGAGCTTTTAATTTATCCACCATATCTGTTTTTATTCCATTTTGAATCTGACTTCTATCTGTCCAACCTCTTTTCATAGATAAAATCATATTACTTCCGTTACTATATTGGTTTATTGCTTTTGCATTCTCAATACTTAAGTTATTCTTTTTTAATTCTTGCATAAGTCCATCAATTTCTTTAGGATTTGTTCCTTGTTGTATCAATTCGTCAATAGTGTATCCATCTGCTAATCCTCTTAATACATTTTGATAATTAGCATCAGAGTTAAAAATTTGCTTTAAATCCATACTATTTTGAAAAGAGGAATATTCACCATTTATAATCTCATCAATTTCAGATTCAGTTAAACCCTGTTTTTTCAGTATATCTGTAAGTGTTTGAGTTTGCTCATTGGACATTTTTAAGCGTTCGATTTGCATATTTTTACTTCCTTATCTTTTGATATTTTTATATTTAATAATAAAAAATTCATCATATAATTTTTTATTATTAGTTCTATAATCCTCTAATAAAATTCTAACATTAATTTTTTTATTTGTAAATAGTATGCGTGAAATTTAACGCATGTTTTTTATTTGTTTTTGCTATACTGAATTTATCAACATAAAAATGAAATGGAGGGATATTATGACATTGCTAGAAGCAACACAGAAAAGAATAACTGAACTATGCCAAATTAATAATATAAATATAAATCAATTAGCAATTGCCTCTGGAATTAATCCCTCAACTATAAGAAGTATTTTTAAAGTTATAAAAAAAGCTCCTTCTTCTGATACAATTTACTATATATGTATTGGCTTTGGAATTTCTATAAAAGATTTTTATGATAGTAAATTATTTGAAGATTTAGATGACGATTAAAAGAGAATGATACACAAATAAAATATCATCCTCTTTTTGTAATATTTACTTTTTCATTTTTATTTCTTGGTCGTTTTCTTGGTCGTTTTTTCAACCAAGAAATTATTTTAAAATTTTCCAAACTCCTTTTTTAGTAGAACCTTCTCTAACAATTATGTTATTTTCTTTTAATACAGCTATATGATATTTTACTTTTTCTCTTGACATATCTAGCATTTTAGCCATTTCCTTTTGAGTAATATTCTGATTTTGTTTAATAAGTGCTATAATTTTATTCTGAGTTTCATTTAATTGTTTTTGGTAACTTTCTTGTCCAATTTCTTGGTCGTATTCAAATGGATTTTCTTTATATTTAAAAGAAACTCTTAAAAAATGTTCCATAAATTTAAAACAACTTTTATCATAAGCATCTAATATTCTTAATACTCCAGAACCTATATTTTCAATTAAATCCACATCTTTAAACACTCTAATAAGTTCTTTATTTCTTGGAGCAGTAACACCTTCTAAAAACTCTTCTTGTGATAACCCTTGTGGTAGTCCTCCTCCTGATGTAATTTCAATTCTATCAGAATAAAGTTCAATTATTGGTGTTGTGCTTAAAGTATAATCACTATGTACCATTGCATTTATAACAGCTTCTTTCAATGCTTTACTATCTATCATTTCTACTTCTTTTCTACCATTATATTCAATTTTTGCATAAACAGTATTTTCTGCTGTTAGCCTATCTAAAATTCTTTGGGTAGCAGTTATTAAACAACAATACCCATATTCTTGATTTTCTATTAATTCCATTTTACTTGTTCCTAAATATTTAACAAGTTTTATTGATATATCATTTTCATCAGCAAGTAAATAAGCATTATAATTATATTTTCCTTCATCAGTTAATAAATTTAGATTTCTAGCAAAATTGTCATTAAGAATCATTCCATTCCCTTCATAATGAATTTTCAACTGTCTGAATGTTAAATCTTGTCTAGGAGACTCTATTTCTTTTAAAGAATTTTTTATTCGTCTAGAAAACATTTCTTCAATCATTCTCTCGGTCATTCTTTCTTTACTACTACCAATTCTAATATAACATCCTTCTGGTGTTCTTCCTTTTTTTCGTAAATAATATGGTTTTTCCGTTCCACTTGATATTATAACTTTTATTACTTCTTTATTTTCTATTGTTTCCACAGTTACATCAAATAATCCTAAAGTTGAAGGTTGTATATTATTTTTTATTCTGTCTTTAATTTGAAGTTGTGTTAAATCTGTATTTTCCATTCCAACAACTTGTCCATTTTTATTTATTCCAACATAAATTATTCCACCTTCTTTGTAATTAAGAAATGCAATAACTTCTTGTTCAAAATCTTCATTTAACTGTTCTTTGTTTTCAATTCTGTTTGTTTCTGTATTTGGCATAAAATCACGCTCCATTTTTCAATTCTATATTTTCTTCAATATCTTTTATACATTTCTTAAGGTTATCTATTTCTATATTCTGATTAATATCGTTTAACATACTTGTTCTAAATAATAACTTAATTTTTAGTAGCATATACAAATTACTATCTCCATAAAATCGTTTTTTCTTTTTATCTAAATGTGCAAAATAATTTCTATGATTAGTAAGTTTTGTATATATTTTTAGTCCTTGTCTATCTTTACTAGTAAATATTATCTTTCCTTCATTAGAATTTAGATATTCTTTCATTATGTCTTTAAAGTCCTTTTCTTTCATTTTAGTTTTTCCAAATTTGTCCCTAATAGTCTTTTTTAAAGTAGATTTATGAATACATTTATAATATCCCTCCATACAATTTGTAACAGTGCTTAATGCAATTTCTATAAAATATTTTACAGAAAATACATTCATAAATATATCATAAATATTATGAGTATTTTTTCTTAATTGTAGCCAATTTTTATAGATTTGTTTAATTTCTCTTTTATTTATTTTTCCTAATACACAACTATAGCTATTATAATTATTAATACCTGCATATTTACTAGAAAATGGATAATGATATTCGCATACATTTCCAAAATCAAATAACATTATCTTTTTAATTTCTAAATAATAACCCAAATTAAGTATTATAAACTCATAAAATTGCAAAAATTTATGTATAAATTTTTCCGTTTCTAATTCTTTTTTATTTTCTAATGTAACTTTATAATATCTTTCTCCAAAAACAAGTTCCATGTAATATTTCATATTCCCTATAGAAAACTTTAAATATCTTCCTATACTTTCCTCAATTTGAACTATATTAAAATTTTTATATTCTAATCGAATCTCCATTTTATCAATTTTATAGTTCTTAATGTCATCAATTTGAAAATTAGTTATATATGCATTAAATTTTATTCTAGTATCTATTTTATTATTTTCCATAAAATGTTTTCCAACATAGCACTTATAAAAAGTATAAACATTATCATTATTATCTTTTAAATATACTATTTCATCAATATATTTATTTAATAGAATATGTCTAAATAAAAAAGTATAAGCTTTAGATGAAATATCATTTTCTATAATATGAATTTCATTGCTATTAAAATCAATTGATAAATCTTTTATATATATTGTTTCTCCATTAATAGTTATTGTATTCATTTTTGTACTCCATTACTTATTATTTACTAACCACTCATAAACTTCATCTTCTGTCAATAATCCATGTTTCATTTTATTAACTCTATTCTGTGCCTCTTTTTTCCATTTATCAAAATCTTTCTTTATCTTTCTATCTTCTTTATTCCTATAAACAACCATAACCTTCTGTTGATACATCTTTCTATATAAGCCTAAAGCAGGAACACTCTCCAAATTCTTTTTATAATTTATAGTTGCACCTTTTTCTCTACAAGTTGCACTACCATCAACATTGGGCAAATCACAATATATTTCATTTTGCCTAAATGTTGGAATAAAGTACCTACCACAAATTTGGCAAGTTTTAATTGGTAAATTTTCTTGTCTTACAAGTTGATCTAATATTGTAAAGCAAATACTTCTTAATTTTGTACTTGTATAAACATTATGCAATTCTAAGTTTGGGTCTTTATCTTCAATACCTTTCATTAAATGTTCCATACTTTCATTGTGATGACGATTATGTATATTTGTATAATTGTCTAAAATTACTTCCACATCTTGTGAATATGTATAAATATCGTTTTTTATTGTGTATGCAACAAACTTTGAATATATAGACTGTTCCTTATATTCTTCATTTCCATTTAAGTTATATACAAAATCTACACATTTTCTAAAATTCTCTTGCCATTCTAATAAATCATCTAAACTTGTATTATAAATATCTTCTAACATATCCATAAATTCTATATCTGTTATAAATTCATCATTTTTCGAATATATGTAAGGTACATATTCTTTTATAAGTTCAAAACCATAGGCATAAAAGAAAGTATTATATGCAGATGCAAAAGAAGAAAAGTCAGCATTTAAAAAATTAATTAGTAACATTCCTATACTTTCTGCATAATGAATATAAATAGTTGAAGGATGTTTTATAATTTCCTTTTTTCTATTTAATTTTGTTTTAGAAATATCTTTTTCCAACTTTAAATATACTCTTGTTTCATCTCTCTTCTTTTCTTCATCATTTTCTTTGTCTGTATCTTTTCTTAGTACATTATATAAATATAATGGCGTTGAGTAATATTCTTCTTTTTCCTTTATATTAAACCATATATAAAAATCTTCTGATACTAAATGTGAAGGTAACTCTTTCATTTCTATTTCCTCCAAAAAAAGTTTTGTAAAAAATTTTAATAAAATATTTAAAATTGTATTGACAAATATAAATTATGATTATATAATAACAATATCAAATTTTATTGTAAGATTTTTTACAACATTATAATACAACATATAGTAAAAAATGTCAACAATGAAATAAAAAGTTAATTATAAAATGTAAGTTCCTATAGGATACTTATGTCAAAAATTTTACAAACAAAAAATCAACCATAGAAGGAGGCTAAATGAATATGAGTAATAAGGAAAAAATTTTAGATTTATATTATAATCAACATTTAAAACAAAATGAAATAGCTAAAATTGTTGATACTACTACTCAATATGTTTCAAAGGTAGTAAGAACTGACAAAAGAAATAAAGAAGAAAAAGAAAAACGCAAAAAAGAAAATTCTGAAAATAGAAAAATTTATTTACAAGAATATTTTAAAACTTATAATAGACCAAAGAAAGATGACAACAGTTACGAGCAAATGATAGCACAACAAATTCAAGATTCAATGGAACTATCATTTAGTAATAATAACATTTCGGATTATGCTTTTGTAAAATGGAACTCATCTGCTTATCATACTAATAATAAAGGAAACTTAGTAATAGATAGAAAATTGAAAGTGGGATTTGATGTTCCAAAATCAGTAAATATGAATATTAAAATACCTACACAGAAATATAAAAATAGATGTGTTTATAGTTATTAATAAGATTTATTAAAATTATTTAATAAGTCTTTTTTTATTGCAAATTTTAAAGAAAGGAGGTCTGCCCTATGGGAAGTATTAAAGAAAATTATGAAATGATGTTTACTTCATATCCTGATTTAGTAGACATCTCTCAATTAAAAGAAATGCTTGGAATTGGCATAACACTTGCTTATAGATTAGTAAGAAACAAAACAATAAAAGCACTAAAAGTTGGTAGACAATACAAAATACCAAAAAGAAATGTTATTGCTTATTTAACAAATCAAAATGAAATATAGACTAGCTTTTAATTTATAAAACTGGTATTATTATACCAATATCAATAGTAGGTTAAATCTAGTCTGTTATGAGAAAAGAAAGGAGTTTTAATGAATATAACAGCAAGCCTACAAATAAAAAATAATATTTATCAAGTTGTTTTAAATTATAAAGATATTAATGGCAAAAGAAAACAAAAATGGGTTTCTACAGGATTATCTCAAAAAGGCAATAATAAAAGATTAGCTAATCAAAAAATGCAAGAGATTTTAGCTGATTTTAAAGAAAGTTTAAATAATGCAAGTGCAAATAATTCTACAGATAAATTATTAACTGCATATTTGCAAGAATGGTTATTATCTATAAAAAATACTATTGAAGAAAACACTTATGATTCTTACAAAGTTATAGTGAATAAAATTTGCGATTATTTTGAAGATAAACAATTACTACTTAAAGATTTAAAACCTGTTCATATTCAAGAATTTTATACTACTTTATATGAAAAAAAATTAACTGGAAATACAGTATTACATTATCATAATGTTATAAGAAAATCATTGCAAACCGCTCTAAAATTAGACTTAATATTAAGTAATCCTGCTGATAAAATTGAAAGACCGAAAAAAGAACAGTATATTGGTACTTTTTATTCTCAGGCTGAACTTAATACACTTTTTAGTTTAATAAAAGATGATCCTTTAAAAATAGTTATTTATCTTGCTAGTTTTTATGGATTGCGAAGAAGTGAAGTTTTAGGTTTAAGATGGGATGCATTTAATTTTGAAGATAAAACAATTACCATCAAACACAAAGCCATTGAAACCAGAAAAGATAATAAAAGAGTTATACTTTTAAAAGATAAAACAAAAAATCAGTCTAGTTACAGAACTCTACCATTAGTTGATGATATTATTGTTCTTCTTAAAGAACACAAAAAACAAATTGATGAAAACAAAAAATTATGTGGAAACAGTTATAATAAAAAATATTTAGATTATATATGTGTCGATTCTACCGGCAAATTATTTAGACCAGAATATGTTACAGACCATTTTACTTTGATTATGAAAAAGAATAAAAACATTTTAAGAAAAATTACTTTTCATGGATTAAGGCATTCATGTGCCAGTCTTTTACTCGCTAAAGGAATACCTATGAAAGAAATTCAAGATTGGCTTGGTCATTCTACATATTCTACTACTGCTAATATTTATGCTCATTTAGAAAAAGATACAAAAAATAAATCTGCAAATGTTCTTTCAAATACTTTAACATTCGCAGATATTTAATTACTGGTTGGGGTAGTAAGATTCGAACTTACGAAATGACCGGGTCAGAGCCGGTTGCCTTACCACTTGGCGATACCCCAGTATTTTTAATATTATTAAATTAGTTAGATATTTGGTTAGATGTTTTATAAAATTTTCTTATTAATAAAACATCTAAGCCTTATATTTCAATTATTTCATAAATTGTTGTTTTGGGGAAACCTACAAGAGTCAGAGTCCGATGCCTTACCGCTTGGCGATACCCCAATATTTAACTTTTTCAATTATACAAAAAAAACCCTAATTTTGCAATAGTTTTTTACAAAATTAGAGCCTAAAATTTAATATAAAATTACTTACAAAATCTATGTTTTCCAATAGTCACCGTAAGTGGTCTTGACCAAATCCATTTATTTGTAGCTGTTGCAGGATTAAAGTAATAAATAGCTCCATAAGATGGATCCCAACCATTAATAGCATCCTGTGCAGCCTTTTTTGCAGTACTATCTGGAGTCATATTAATTTGACCATCAGATACTGCATCAAATGCACCTGACTGATAAATTACACCTGCAACCGTATTTGGAAAAGAACTACTTTTTACCCTATTCATAATAACTGCCCCAACTGCAACCTGCCCAACATAAGGCTCCCCTCTTGCCTCTCCATAGATTGCTTTTGCAATTAAATTAACATTATTTGAGTTACTATTACTCGAACTACTTGATGAGCTAGAATTTCCAGATGAATTCATAATTCCCATAGCTTTAAGTGTTTTATCACCTGCAATTCCATCAACTGTTAATCCGTTTTTTCTTTGGAAATATTTAACCGCTTCTAAAGTTTTGCTTCCATAAATTCCATCAACACTACCTTTATAATATCCCCATCTTTTTAATTTTTCCTGTATTTGCTTAACTTCACTTCCTCTTGAACCATACTTAGACAATGCCTCAACTTGGTTATATTTTGAGAAACCGAATATTGCAACAATTGCAATCAATCCTAATACAAAACCGAATACTGCTATCCTATGATTTAAAATTTTCTTTATCATTTTTTATACCTCTTTTAAATAATTTTTTATTATTTTTATCTAAAAAAGGATTTTTTATACACTGAAAAATAGAAATTTCGCATTGGGGACGGTTCTTTTCGCGAAAAGAACCGTCCCCAATGCGAAATACTTAACAATATGCACAAAGTATAGACTCAAATCCAACCGTCAAATCAATTAAACCAATCTTATACTTATAATCCAAATCACATAATTCCTTCAAAATTCTTCTAATTTCACTAGTCTTAAAATAGCCTGCTTGCATCTTATACTTATTTACCAAAAAAGTCTGATTAGGCTTCAAATCCAAAGCATAAATTATATCCTTATTATTTTTCAAAGCAAGTTTTACCAAATACAACTTTTTAAAATGTCCATATAATGTTATCAATATCTTTTGAACCGGCTCTTTTGCCATAATTAAGTTTCTTAAAACTTCAATTGCAACTTTTGTATTTTTCTTTCCTAAACTATCTGTTAAGTCAAAAATAATGCTTTCCATCTTTTTTATAGATAAATTATCAATATCATCTTTTGTAATTGTTCCACCTTGTCCCTCATATTCTATCAATTTTCTTATTTCATTAATCAAATCTTGCATATCTGTTCCGCAACATTCGATAAAATAGCTTAGTGTAGGTGCATCTATATTTACCTTATATGCATTTGTAATAGCCTTTATTCTTGCCTGTATTTGAGCAGGCTTCTGATATTCAAAATTACATATAATTCCATTTTTGTTTATGAAATCAAGCAATTCACCTTTATCTGCTTCGTCCTCTACAAATACAAGTATTACAGAATCTTTTATATATTCAAAATTTTCTTTTAAATATTCTAATAATTTTGACTTTATACTTTGATCATCTTTTTTTGCTTTTTTTCTTCCATCCTTTTTGAATAGTCCTGTATTTTTAGCAATTATAAGCTTTTTTTCAAAACCAAAGCTTGGAGTTTCTAAATCTGAAATTATCTCTCCGAAGATTAGTATCATCAATTGTTATGTAATTTATTCCTTTTAAACATTCTCCAAATAGACTTTTTATTTTTTTTAGCGAATTTTCTAATAGGAATTTTTCATCTCCATATAGTAAATATAGAGATGAAAGTTTTTCGCTTTTTAATTCTTTTTCTAATTCTTCTACTTTCAAATTTTTACCTCCTTTGGAACTTTTTGTCCGAAAAAGAACCGATCCCAAAAGAACATTGTTCACAAAAGAACCGGTTCCAAAAGAACAAACTACCCAAAAATAATCCTAAAAACTTCAGCCACACTCCACCCTTGTGCAAAAGCACCCTTAGGCAAATAAGGTGACTTCGAATCATAAAGTTCTGAAATAGAACCAATGCATCCAGACTCATTCATTTCCTTGCTAAAAGTCTTCTCTGTTTTCCTCTTAAACTCCTCAATTTTAGTAGCCAAAGCTTTCTTCTTTTCTTTATCCTTTTGAAAAGCCTTCATATTTCTCAAACTATTATAATACAATCCTAAAAGCCAAGGCCAAGTAATTCCTTGATGATAACTTGCATCTCTTCTAAAGCCATCTCCCTCATATATATCAACATAATTCTTCTCACCTTTTGCTAATGTTTTAAGACCATAATTATTTAACAATTTTTTCTCAACAACACTTATAATATTTTCAGCCATTTCTGATGCTGGGTCTACAACTGGGTATGTAAGAGCCAAGCTAAATAATTGGTTTGGTCTTATTTTTCCATCTCCAACTACATCATATAAACACTTTCTTCTTCCATTATAGAATTTTTTATTAAATGATTCCTTACATTCTTCTGCCATTTGGCTATATTTTTTGCTTAAAATTCTTTTTCCTAATTTCTCGTATTTTTTGCTTAATACTTCCATTATTTTTAAAGCATTATACCATAAAGCATTTATCTCAACTACTTTACCATTTCTTGGAGTAAATGCAAAGTCTCCGTATTTGGCATCCATCCATGTATTTTGCGTAGTTTCAGTCCCTGATGAAATTAGTCCATCATCTTCTAAGTGGATATTGTTATTGTCAAAGTCTATTCCATTTGCATAATTTTCTATTATTAATTTTAATTTTGGATATATATTTTCTTTTATAAATTTATCATCATTTGTATATTCTAAGTATTTTTGCACTTGTTCAAATAATAATAAACTACTATCTGCACTATTGTATAATGGGCTATTATCTACTTCTGAATATCCATTTGGCAATAATCCATATTTGATGTCACGAGTACATGTAAGCAATACATCTTTTGCTATTTCATATCTTCTTGGTATTAAAGTTAAGCCTTCAAATGATATTAAAGCATCTCTTCCCCAATCTAGAAACCATGGATATCCTGCAATTAATGTGTGTAAACCGAATGTTGGTCTATATACGACAAAATTGTCTGCTGCTATTAAATATTCTCTTGCCAATTCATCTTTTGCTATTTCTTCTTTCGTCTTATTTTCTTTTCCGTTATCTATCAATAGAGATTCATTGTAGATTGTATTTATTCTTATAATTTCGTTATCTATCAATGCTTTGGCATCTATTTCGTCTATATTTTCTTCCATTGAACAGATAAATGATATATCCTTTTCCTCATTTGGCTCTATTTCAATTTCAAAAACTCCACTTACAACATGATTTTCTTCTGGATAAAATCCTCTTTTTTCTTCTTCTATATAAAACATGTTATAAAATGTATTGTTTATATGTTGAGTATAATTTCCCTCTGATGTTTTCATATATACAGGATGTGATATATTTTTATCTATAACCAATTTTATTTTATTTGATTTTACCTCTTGTATAAGTTCGAAATTATGATTTGTATTCATACTATGAAAATCTCTAAAATTAAATATTGGTGCTAATTCTAACTTTGCTTTAGAATTTCCATTTCTTATTTTGTAATACACTTCTACCGTATTTTTTCCATATTGCATGCATATGGCTTTTGTAATTTCTGTATCTTCTACTTTAAACTTAAATACTGGCAAAATCTCTTTGCTAAAAGATTCCAAGTAACTGAAACCTTGTGATATATAATTTCTACACACATTTGTATATAAATCATGTTTTCTTCCATCTAAAACAATACTTTCATCTAATTTAGATAAAATTAAATATCTTCTTGCAGGAGCAGAAAGTGGGCTTACTAAAAGTCCATGATATTTTCTTGTGTTTGCTCCAATTATGGTAGATGAACTATATCCCCCTATACCATTTGTTATTATCCATTCTTTTTTTAGTCCATTTTCTAATCCTAGGTCTTTTTTCTCAAATTTCATTCGTATTTCCTCCAATTACTAACCTTTTTATTTTCCCTTGTTAAATCTTTCTATTTTTTCTTTTCTTATTTCGTCATAATCTTTTGGCCTTGAAACTTCTTTGTTTTCCTTGCTTTCTCTATATGCTCTCATTATTTCTTCTTTTTGTCTAAGCATTTCTCTTATTTTTTCTTGGTCTTCGATTTTTTTAGGTTCTGTTTGTTTTTTTATCATTCTTGCTCTTTTTCTTTTTTCTGCCTTTTCATCTGCATGTTTTATAGATTCTATTCTGTCACTATATTTGCTTGCAAACTTGCTTTTTGATTTGCTTTTTTGCTTTTTGCCATCATTTTTCTTGTTTTTATTTTGACGTATCATTTCTTTTTTGATTTCTTTGTCCATTTGTAGCTTTGAATTCATCATCAAATATTCTGGCTCGTTTTGTCTATCTTTGAATTTTAAATCATCACATATAATTTTGATTAAAGTGTCAGCTATAAGCATACTATTATGTCTTACAAAATCATCTTTTATAACAGACATATCTTCTTTTATAAATTTTACTCTTTTGTCTTTAATGTCTGACAAATCTTGTTCTACAAGTTCTGCTCCATCTAAGTTGTATTTTTTTATGTATTCTGGGATAACTTCTCCTGTATCATATAAACAGTAGTCAATTAGACCCTCTCCACAGTGCTCTACAATTGCATTTACATGGTCTGCAACTGAGTAGTTATCTGTTAATCCCGGTTCTGTCATTATATTACATACATATAATTTTACTGCTTTTGATTCTCTTATTGCTCTTGATACTCCATTTACCAATAAGTTTGGAATTACATTTGTATATAAGCTTCCGAGGACCTATAATTATTCCATCTGCTTCTCTTATTGCTTCTATAACTTCTGGCAATGCCTTGCAATTTGTAGGATTTAGATATACTCTATTTATTTTTGTTAATTTATCATAAACTGTTTCTGCAATTTTGGATTTTTCTTCTATTAGATACCCATTTTCAAGTTCTGCACATATTTTCATTTTGTCTTTTGTTACAGGAAGTACTTTTCCACAAATTTTAAATATTGCGTTACTATCTTTTACTGCTTGTGCTGAAGATTTTGATATATCATCCATTGCGGCAAAATATAAATCTGAAAATGCAACATTTTTTAATGCTCCACTTTTAAATCTGTAGTTTAGTAAATCTGACATTTTGCTTGTATCATCAACTGCAAGTGAACCTATTCCATTTTTGATATCTTCTAATTGTCTATATAACATTTTTTCGTTATTTTGACCAAAATTTTCTCCATAATCTGATACTGTAACTACTGCGGTTATGTTACTTGTATGTTTTTTTAGTCCTTCTAAAGTATTGTTTAATCCACTTCCTCCACCTATTACAACTATTTTAGGTCCTTGGTTATATACTGTTTTGTTAAAAATTAGTGAATTTACATTTACTTTTTCGTCTTTATCTAGTCTATCATCTGTTGCTTCTATAAATAATTCCATATTTCTTTTATTTATAAAAACTAAGCCTAAAACCACACAAGTAAATCCTATAACAAAATATGCAATTATTTTTGCTGCCTGACCAAATGTAATTGCCTCATCTGATACAATCATATTTGCCATTCCAAATGAACTAAAAACTATTCCTACAAGTATTAACATTATCCAACGTTTCATTTTTGAGCTATCTTTAAACCAATAAAATATTCCTTTCATTCCTATTCTTCACCTACTATTCTAATTTCCTCTTTTATTTTTATTCCATATTTTTCATTTACTTTTTCCTTTATGTATTTTATTAAATTTATTACATCTTTTGCTGTTGCATTGTCATAGTTTATTACAAACCCTGCGTGTTTTTCAGACACTTTTGCTCCCCCTATTTGGTAGCCTTTTAGCCCACATTCGTCAATTAATTTTGCAGTAATTACTCCCTCTTGTCTTTTGAATGTGCTTCCTGCTGACGGATATTCAATAGGTTGTTTTTCTTTTCTGCTTAATAGATATTCGTCCATTTTTTTCTTTATTTCTTCTTTTTTTCCATATTCTAGTTTTAGTTTTGTTTCCAGTATAATATAGTCTTTTTTACTAAATACACTTGATCTGTATTCAAATTCTTGTTCTTTGTTCGATAATTCAAATATGTTTCCATCATAATCCATGCATTTTGTTGAAATATTTATGTCTTTTATTTCTCTTCCATATGCACCTGCATTCATAAATATTGCTCCACCAATTGTTCCCGGAATGCCTGATAATTCTTCAAATCCTGATAGTTCTTCGTTTAGCATTTTTATTCCAAATGCCATGGTTTTGTAGCCACTTCCTACTGTTATTTCTGCGTATTTTTCCTTTCTTTCTATTTCTAATTTTTGTATATCTATTTTTATTACTAAACCTCTTATTCCTTTGTCTAGTACTAGCAAATTGCTTCCATTTCCTATTATTGTTATTTTTAAGTTTTCTTTTTTTGCATAATTTATTGATTCTTTTAATTCTGTTTCGTTTGCTACTTTTATAAATTGGTCTGCTATTCCTCCAATTTTGAATGATGTGTGTTTTTTCATAGGCTCATCAAATATTATTTTTTCTTTTATGCTAGTTTCTTCCTTTAACATTTGCTTTGCCTCCTTTAATTTTATTTTTGACTTCTACATTGTAACAAAAAAAAGTAAAAATATCAAGGAAATATGATACTTTCACTTTTATTTTTCTAATATATTTTTTGTAAATTTTCGTATGTTATCTATGAGTAATAGCCTCTTTTTTATAGCATATACTATATGTAACAATGTATAATAAGAACTTTTAATTCTACCCATCAATTGATATTTTCTATAAACTTTCCATATGCCAATTGTGGATTTTATTTTGTTAGATGATGCGCTCCCTCTTCTTTGCCTATATTCTGCTAAGTTTTCATCTAATCCATAGGCTCTAATTCCTGTTTTTAAAATATTTAACCATGTTTGAGTATCTTCTGATATAGTTAAATTCGGCATTTGCAACATTTTTTTGTCAATATATCTTACATCAATAATTATTGTTGAAGTAAGCATTATAGTGTTTTTTAATAAATCTTTATAAGTTGTTACATTTGGTGCTTTTACAACTTTCAAAAATTTTTCGTCTTCACTTATTCTTGAATAGCTTGTATATGAAAAAATTATATTATTTTTTTTCATAAAATCTAATTGTTTTTTTAATTTTTCTTTTTCCCACATATCATCTGCATCTAAATATGCTATAAAATCGCCTTTTGCATTTTCCAGTGCCGTGTTTCTTGCTATAGCCACTCCATGATTTTTTTCCAAATTTATTAATGTTGATTTTCCTTTTATATCTTTTATTCCATCTTTAATCTCATTTAAACTTTCATCTGTTGAACCATCATTTACCACTATTAATTCCCAATTTGTATAGCTTTGTTTTTTTACAGATGCAATTGTTTTTTTTATGTATTTACCACAATTATAAACAGGTATTATTATGCTTACTAAATATTCATTCATATTTTCTGTTCCTTTTTATATTCTTTATTATACTTAAAAACATCTCATTATTTAAAGCAAAACTTATGATTACATTAATACATACAGTCACAGCTCCCAATATTATTGCTAGTTTAATCCAACTGATATAACCTGTAACACTAGTATATTTGCATATTACATTTCCAATTATCATTATTATAATAGATTGTATAAGTAGTGTAGTTAAAAATCTCAAATCGATTTTTAATGTTCTTTTTAAAATCTTTTTTGAAAAATAATATATAACTATACATCCTTTGTATATCATAGCAATTAGAGTCCCAATTGCAACACCTATTAATCCCAATTTTTTTATTAGAATTAATGATAAAATAACATTTATTATAGCTTCCATATATGCAAATTTTTTGGTTTGTTTGAAATGTCCTACAGAATTTATTAATAAATCATATGGATATTTTATTGCATATATAAATTCCGAAATTGTTATTAATACCGCAAATATTGGTCTAAAATAATTTGCATCTGTTATGCCATTTGTATATATTTGTACAAATGGTATAATTAGTAACAAACATAAATTATATAAAACTGAAATTATATTAAAATAAAAGAATTGATAAATAGAAAATTTTTTATTTGCATTAGCATATTCTTTTTTGGCAAACATATCCCCAAAAGTAGCTTCAACACCACCCATTATAGCTGTTATTATGCTTTTTAGTCCTTTTATTACTAACATATATACCATGTATACCGAAACCTCTGCTGTTCCTAAAAAGCAAGTAATTAACACAACATCTATATTAGTATCAATTATATATGCTATTTGTTGTGCAAATGCATCTCTTTTTTGTTTTATCTCGTATTCTTCTATTTTTTTTGATAAATTTATTTTATATTTATTTTTCACATATATTTTATAACTTACTGCCCTTATTATATATGTAATTGTATTAGCTATTTTTATTGTTATGATTGAACAATTTAATTTTATTAATATTACTGTTATAATTGTATTTAATGTTATTGTTATACTATTTGCAATTGCTATTATATAATTTTGTTGATTTGCTTGTAAGTATAAATTATATTCCATTGCCATAAAATATTCTGAAAATCTACTTATTGCAATTATTATTATTAGAGAAATTGTAAAATATGTCTCAAAATTATTAGCTACAATTTTGGGATAAATCACACATAATATTCCAACATAAATTATATAAATATATAATATATGTTTAAAAAAATTTTGCGTGCTTTTTAGTATTTTTTCTATTTCATTTTTGTTATTTTCCGCTATCGGTTTATATAACAAGTATTTTATTATTGCACTTACTCCGCCTTCTACTATGTATATATATGCCAAAAATTGGGCAATTGAGCTTATTAATCCATTTACACTTGAGCCATAGTGACTAATTATGGCTTTTGGTACTATAAATCCCGATATTATTGCTATTATTTGGTATATGAGGGTAAATGATATGTTTTTTAGTAACTTTTTTCCTCTCATTGTTTATTTATACAATTCTCCTTCTTTATCTTGTTTTATTATATTAGCTACTTTTATAATTTCTATAGATAACCAATACATTTTATATCTTAATAGTAAAACAATCAACCTTAAATATTTGCTTAAATATTTAAAATTCACTTTTTCCAAGGCTTCTTTAAATTCATTATCATCCATCAATTCTTTTAGTCTTTTTCTTTGTTTTTTGTAATTTATTTTACTATTAATCATATATTTTTCAACAATGTTAGCTATAGATTGTACCATTTTTATATAATGTGCCTCTTCGAAAATTTGTGTTTTTTCAAACCTTTTTATAAATCTATGTTGCTCGATTAAATACTCTTCATACAGGTCTATAACTTCAAAATCATCTATATGTATTAAAGACTTTTCACGTTGTCTATAATTATACAAACAATAATTTTTATATTTTATCTTATTGGCCATTTCAAAACAATATAAATTAAAAATATTATCTTCCTTGAATCTTAGTGAACAAACATCATATAGTTTATTTTTTTCTATAAAGCTTCTTCTATATAATTTGGCACAAGGAATAACCAAATATTTCGCATTATAACTATTTTTTCCTAATATCAAACTTGTAATTATTTGGAGTTCTAGTTTTTCTTTATTTTTATACCAAATTTTATTTTCTCCATTAAACATATTTACAGGAATAGTATATTTTTTATAACATAAGTTACATGAAGTCATTATTATATCTATATCATCTTGCTCTAGTTCTAATAATTTTTCTGCCATATTACTTTCTAGCCAGTCATCAGAATCAACAAACATTATCCACTTACCTTTTGCCATTTTCATACCATTATTTCTACTAATAGCAGGTCCTTGATTTTTTTGATGAATAACATTTATATTTTCATATGTACAACCATATTTATCACATATTTGGGCAGTTTTTTCATTAGAACCGTCATCTATTATAATTACTTCTATCTCATTAATTATTGTTTGATCTAATATTGAATTAATACATTTTTTTAAATATTCTTCTTTTGTATTATACACAGGCACTATTATACTAATTTTTTTCACAATAATCAACCTTCCATATATTTTATAAACAATTTATTCTTTCTTCTATTTCTTCTAATTCTTTATTATTTAGTTTTTGATTTAAATTGTGTAGTTCCTTTTTTATATCCTTAATATACACTTCCCATAATTCTTTATTAGACTCGTCATATTTGGCAATTATCTCATCATGTTCCATTAATTCTACAACTTTTTTTAATCCCTTTGCGCCATCATCTATATTATTACTTACAATCAAATTCATAGATATACTACATAATTGCATTAAGTTTCTATATTGTCTAATATTTTTTTCGTTGCTTAAATATCTAATTAATACTTTTTGAATTAGTATAGGGTCTTCTTCTTGACTATTAATGTATCCATCCATATTTTTTACATTATATGGAATATATTTCATTGCTTCTTTGTATTTTCCCTCTCTATATAATTTTTCTCCAGGTAATTTATATAAATTTGTTAAAACACAAATTATCATAATAATTGACACTACATATTCTAGGATTTGCGTATTTTTTATAAAACTTTTATCTTCTTCATTTATTAATGCTATCATAATATAAAAATTTGAAAGTGTTAACATATATGCCAAATCAAAGTCAATTATTGTATGTATTGCAACGAAAATCCAACTTACAAAAATTGATAAACTTATAAAATTGTTTTTGTCTTTTCTTTTTATAAAATTATATATAGTAATTCCTATTATGCCAATACATGCAGTTGTCCCAATAATACCATAATCCATTAATATATCCATATAAAAGCTATGTACTTCCATAGCAGAGTATGCATATTCTCTTACTTTTACATACATACTTTGAAATGTCTTACCACCATTTCCTACTATTGGATGTTGACTAAATAACTTAACCCCACTTCTATACATACTTAATCTTTCTGTAATACTTACATTATTAGGTCTTAACGTTTTTATAAGTCTCATAAACGTATTTGGTAAATATTTATAATTTACTATTTCTTCTTTTCCATTTACATATACCTTATTTAAAATTGTTTTTCCATTATCCTCTGTTAAAAACTGTATTTGAACTTTGTCTAAATTGTTTTGGGCTATTTGTATTTCAAATTCATCAATTATCTTTCCATTTATTGGAGTATAAACATTTTTATATAAATACACTCTTTTTCTTTTAGTATCTATTTGTGAAACCTTTACAGTTACCTTCTTTCCCTCATTTTGTGTAAGATCTAGTTTTATTTTATATGTGTTATTATTTTTCAAATCATATAGCATTATGTTATTTTCAAATTTATCCAATTCCATTGGTTTACTGTAATTTTTTGCGATACAAACATATATTAATACAAAGGAAACACTCGCGATTGTTAAAATTTTTGTAGCCTTTTTTATATTTTCAATTTTAATTTTATTTATAATTTTGTCAAATACCAAACTTAATATATATGTAAAAATTAATGTGGTTATGACTCCTATTAGTATTACTAAAATGCTACCATGTGCATAAATTATTCTATCTAAAATAACTACAAATACAAATGCTGTTATTATTAATAAAATAGATTTTATTATTTTATTTGTATCTTTTATTTTTATTAAATACACAATAAATATTAGTACAAATATTATCATTCCAGCCCTTGAATTACAGTAATAAAATGCATACATTGCAAGTTGAACATACATTGCATATATTCCAGCAATTTTTTTATTTTTTATATCTATATATTTTCCCAAAGCTATTATCATTAATGATACTATATATGTAAAAACCGCATTCCAATATCCAATTATTGATGTCATTCTCATGTCTTTTACTTGTGATGCTCTTGTTATATCATAAAACTTTTGGAATACATTGAAATTTAGTCTATCCATCCCAAATATGATTATTAATATTGAAGATAGCAATATTGTATTTATAAGAATATCTTTTCTTTTTGGTGTTGTTATCAAATTCCTAACTAATATGTACATGCTATATACTGTTAAATATTCTAAAAATATATCTATTGTATAACTTAGTGAACAATATGTTTTAAATATTAGTGGCATGATTGTTGATATTAGCATTATAATTACTACTATATCTATTTTTCCTTTTATTAATATTTTTTCTTTTTTGTTTATTTTTGATATTATTATATATATTGCTGTTTCTAAGATTATAATTGTTTGTGTTAGTGTTCTTGGGTCTTCGTGTGTTGAACCTATAAATATATTGAGTAATAATATATTTATACAAAGTATTATTAGATATATTTTGTCTATTATATTTCTTTTTAGTTTTTGTGGTATGTTCATTTTTTTCCCTTCATTTAAATGGTTTTTGTTAAAATTTTAGGTTGTCATTACTTATGGTTTGAAACATAAATTTTGACAACCTTTGATTTATTTTTGGTATAACACCTCTACTATTTCCATAATGATACACGGAAGCCTATTGCATATCCTATTCGATCAATCTCACTCTCCTCCGAACAACTTGCTGTATTACCCCTATCACAACTGCCTCCTCTACTACAGCTATCCAAAACGAACTCAGATACATTTCCTGCCAAATCATAAATGTTCATCAAAGAAAAACTTTTGTCTGCACCTGTCGTCAAAAGAATTCTTCCACTTCTTTCGCATGGACAATTTCTAAAGTTGTTTCCAAAATCAACTGAGTATTTTGCTAAATTATTCGTTATATTACCTGAGCTAGTAAAGTAACTACTCATGTAATTTCCAATCGACTTACTATCGTTTGTTAAAGTTTCTTTTGTTGCGACATTTTTGTTTTCAATATATTTTAAAATTAAATTCCATTGAATATCAAACATTAAACTACTTGTACAATTTTCATAATTTAATTTTGTCGCCAACATCTGAGCTTGACTTTGTGTAACACGATTATATGGATACATATTTATTTTTGATACTGGTGCAATAGATGGAGCTTCAGTTCCTGATATATCTTCACCTCTGTTTTCGTCAATTCCTGCTTCATATCTTGCTACCCAAAATCCACCATTTTCATATATACTTTTTAGCATACTATTATATAATGTTTCATACTCTGATGCAGGATTCTGATAACCACCATAGTCAGAAGCATAGTTGTTCAAACAAGTTACTATATTATCATAATCTGTAGAAGAACTTGGTTTTACATCCCCCTCCTCATTATAATCTTCGTTTTCATAAATTGTTGTTGGAACTTCCACCCAAACATACTCATTTTCATCTTCATCTTCTACTACTAAACCTGTATTTAAATCTCCTTCTTTATAAGAAAAAGAAGCATCTGGTAGATACGGTGTTGTTCCTTCTCCTTTTGGCAAACTTCCTGTGTTTCCACTTATTTTACCTGTACTGTCTATTTTATATTTCTTTCCATTTACAGTTACTGTCCAACCATTTTCCGCATCTCCTGTTATTTCGTACTTACCTTCTCCTATGTTATTATTTAATGCTGTCTTTAAATTAACATCTGTTAATTCTCCAAGTCCCTGTGTTAATGCTTCTGTTACTGAAAGTTTTACTAGCTCATCAGCCTGTGCGGTTCCTGTTTTTTCTTGCGCCTCTGAGGCTCTGTTCAATATTCCGTTTTGTCCTGTTAACATGCTTATACTTATTCCTGCTAAAATTAACAAAACAATAATTGTTACTACTAACGCTATTAACGTTATTCCTTTGTTTACTTTGAATTTTTGCTCAAAATTCATTTTTCTTCCTCCTTTTTTTCCGGTACTTTATGCAAAAATATAAACGCCAAAAAGCAAGCAAAACAAACCTATTGTTTTATAGGCTTATTTTGCTTGCTTTTTTTATTTATTTTGTTTTTAGTAAAACTATCCGTGTGTGTGTGTGTGTGTGTGTGTGTGTGTGTACTCCCGCAAGGGTTTCAGCGTTTATTATCTTTTGCATTTTTATACCTCTTTTTTATTTAATTTTATGACAGTATTCTATACTATTTCATTTGTTTTGACAATAGTTTTTTTAATTTTTTTACCATAAATTATTTTTTTTTATTTCAATTCTTCAATATAATACTTCTCAAATCCTTCGAATGCAATAAACCTATTTTTTTCACTTTTCTATACCTTTCATCATTTTAAAAATTTCGTCTACTATTCTCTTACAATTATTTCCATCTCTTCTAGTAAAAAATTCATCTACTCTTTTTGAATATCTATTTTCCATTATAAAATTGTTATTTATATACTCAGCAGTTTTATAAATAACGTCATTCTTTTTTTCAAATATTTCCCCAAAGCCATCATTTTCAAAAGAAAAATAACCTTCTTGTAAATGCTTTTTTCTAAACTCTTTCCTATCAAATTGAAAATAAATAATGGGTTTTTTCATATAAGCTACGTCAAAAAACAAACTAGAAAAATCTGTAATCAACATTTCACAGCTTAATAACATTTGGCTATAATCTATAATATTGTTTTCATATATTTGTATTTTTTTCGAATCAGATTTTATTTTATCACTAAATTTATTCATTTCTTGATGTAGAATAAATTTTACGTTTATATTTTTTTCTTCTAAATAATCTATAAATTTCTCATCATTTATTAGTTCATTCCACTTAAAAAAATATTCATAATCTTCATTTTTGTTTATTATCCAATTTCGCCATGTTGGAGCAATTAAAATAAATTTTTCTTCATTTCTGTGTACTTTTTTTATATATTCATCAAATCTTGCTAATCCTGTATACACTACTTTTTGAGGTAAATATCCAAAATTTTTTCTTATATATTCACATTCTCTTTGGGCACCACAAATAAATAAATCAAATTTACATACATTGTTATAATAACATTTTATATTATCTTTTGTAATTCCATGTTGTAAAAATACCCTCTTTCCTTTTATTAGTCTAAAATTATGTAATACATAAAAAATAGCTGGCGAAGGATTTGCATATTTTTGGGTAACTGCAATTACTTTTGCATTGAAATAATAAATCCAATGCTTGGCACTTTTGTCAAAAATTATATTTGAACTTTCTCTTACTTTATTTATATTTTTAGACTTTTTGTCAATTACATAATAAATATTTATGTCTTTTCTATTTTCTCTTATATATTTTAATAATACATATCCATTATCATTCGCTTCTTTTGGGTTTTCTTCTATTAACCAAATGTTTTTTTTACTAAAAAAAGGCATTACTATTAAGCTTATTGTTCCAAAAAAGCATAATTTTAATATATCTAACAAAACATTTATTTTTAATCTTTTTATTTTATCTTTTACAAAAATCATTTTCGTAATAATTTTATTCATCATATTTATCTAATTTTAATTTTTTGACTATTCTATACATAATATCTTGTTTTTAGCTTAATTTCTTTTATATTATATCTTATCAAAGACATTATTCTAAATAACCAATATTTTTCCCTTCTTAATAAAATAATACATATTTTTTCATATGTGGTAAAATATTTGAGTTTAACTGTATATAATAATTTACCATTTTTATTTAGTAATTCCTTTATTTTTTCTTTTCCTTTTTTATATTCTACTTTTGGGGTAAATATATTTTTGTTAATTACAGCTATAATTGAACTAATTGTTCTTACTTCATGAGCCTTTTGAAATATTAGAGGCTTATTATACAAATTTATGAATTCTTTTTCTGCTTCTAAATATTTCAAATAATCTTCAACTCTATTTATTTCGCTATTAGTTGAAACTGAATTTATCCTTTGTCTGTAATTATATAAAAAATAATTTTTATATACTATTTTTCTTGCATGTTCAAAACAATATAAATTAAATATAAAATCTTCCATATATTGCATTGTTGCTATCATATTTATTCTATTTTTCTCCAAAAAACTTTTCCTATACAATTTGGCCCATTCTACCATCAAATTTTTTGCCTTATATGATTTTGAGCCTAATATTGACTTCGATATAAGTTGCAATTCAAGTCTTTCTTTTTCTTTTTCCCACACTTGTTCTTTTCCGTCAAACATAATAATTGGAATTATCTTGTTTTTGTAACATTCATTGCAAGATGACATTATTATATCTACATCACTTTTGGCTTCCACTAATAATTTTTCACATATATTATTTTCAACCCAGTCATCCGAGTCTACAAACATTATCCATTCTCCGCTAGCCAAATTTAGTCCATTACTTCTAGCCATCCCTTGCCCTTGATTTTTTTGATGAATTACTTGTACATTTTTATATTTTAAACCATATTCATCGCATATTTGGGCACATTCTTCTCTTGAACCATCATCTATTATTATAATTTCAATTTCATCAATTGTTTGATTTATTAATGATTCTATGCATTTTCTTAAATAACTTTCTTTTGTATTATATACTGGCACAATTATGCTTACTTTTTTCACGATGACATTCCTTTCATCTTTTTTATTGATATATTTTATATCATATCTTGTATCCTTATTTTACAATATCATTATGTATTTTACAATCATTTTTAGAATATTTTTGATTACATTTTTATGTATTTTTTGACTTTTTTCTCTTTTGTGAACGGGGATTTTTGGGAAAATCTCCCAAAATCTTTTGCTTTTTTTTACATAATATGCTATAATAAAAATGTCGAACAAATTACCAAAACATAGGAGGATAAAAATATGTGGAAAATTTGGTTAATTATATCAGGAATCTGTTTAATAGTAGAATCCTTTACTCTAGGATTTTTCGTATTCTGGTTTAGCATAGGAGCAATATTTGCCTTAATTACAAGTCTATTTACAACAAACATAATCATCCAATCAACAGTATTTGTAATAACATCCACTCTGCTACTACTACTTACCAAGCCACTAATAAAAAAATTTGTAAAAACTCCTAAAACAAAGCCAACAAATGTATATAGTATAATAGGAAAAGAGGGCATTGTACTAGAAACAATAGATAGCATAAACGGTACAGGCAAAGTAAAAGTAAATGGCGAACTTTGGTCAGCAATTTCTGATAGCAATATAGAAAAAGATGAAAAAATCAAAGTAATAAGTGTAAATGGTGTAAAATTAAAAGTAGAAAAAATAGATATTTCATCACAAGCACAATAAATATGATATTAGTTTTTTAATATATAAATTTTTTTAAGGAGGTACTAATATGGTTTTTTTAATAATTTTATTAGTAATCATCGCAGTAATTGCATTCAAATCAATAAAGGTAGTAAATCAATCTGAAGTGTATATTATAGAAAGACTTGGTAAATATTACAAAACAGCAGAAGCTGGTCTTACACTTATATTACCATTTATTGATAGAGTAAGTTCAGTTGTTCTTTTAAAGGAACTTACTATGGACATCCCACCACAAGGGGTTATCACAAAAGATAATGTTACAATAAATATAGATACAGTTGTGTTCTATCAAATAACTGACCCAGAAAAATCAGTTTATGAGATAGCGAACCTAAAAAAAGGTATTGAATACCTAGCAATCACAACAATTCGTGATATTGTTGGTAAAATGGACTTAGATGAAACATTTGGTTCTCGTGACAATATCAACTTCCAACTTCGTTCTATCCTAGATGAAGCAACAGATAAATGGGGTTGTAAAATTAATAGGGTTGAAATAAAAGATATTAACCCACCAGCTGACATTAGAGATGCAATGGAAAAACAAATGAATGCAGAACGTAACAAGAGAGCTTTAATTCTTGAAGCTGAAGCTCAAAAACAATCTGACATTACAGTTGCACAAGGTAAAAAAGAAGCTGCTATCCTAGAGGCAGAAGCTGAAAGCGAAGCTAAAATTAGAAGAGCTGCCGGTGAAGCTAAAGCTATCAAAGAAGTTGCAGAAGCTAAAGCTAAAGAAATCGCTATGGTTTATGCTGCAATGAAAGATGCTGCTCCTGATGATAAATTGGTACAATTAAAATCACTAGAAGCATTAAAAGAAGTTGCAAATGGCGAAGCAAACAAAATCTTTATTCCTTTTGAAGCTACATCTGCTTTAAGCAGTTTAGGAGCTATAAAAGAAGTTATGAAAGATGAAAAAGAAGATAAAAAAACTTCTAAAAAATAAAAAAATTTGAGGTGGAATTTTTATATTACCACCTCTTTTTTGATGTTTTAATATCTTCTATAACAACCTCTTATCCAACCAGTTCTACCGCAATTAGCTTGATTTGGTATAACATTTCCTCTTACTGCAACACCGATTGTTTGCACTTGCTACTGTTATATCATTATTATTTGAACATCCACAACTATTTCCATTATTATTATCATCTGATGTTCCTAAACAATCACTATTTATTGTTAATAACTCTTGGCTATTGCCATTATTACATCTACAACTAATTCTTAGCAAATCATTATTTTCTGTTCCATTGTTCTCATTGCCACAACAGCAATTGCTTTCACGTTCTCTATTTCTATTTCTTCCTCCGCTTCTGCCTTCGTTATTACCGCAATTTGACAAACATTCTCTTATAAGTTTTACTAATCTAACAAGCCATGCTGTTAAAAATGCAATTATTGTATAAATAATTACTGCTATTAAGCCTTCTGCTAAATTGGTTATAACCCCTGCTGCATATAATGCAAATAAAATTATTAAATATATGGCAAAAAAAGTTATAGCAACCAATATTGGGCACCTTAAAACCTTTTGAAACACTATTGCAAGAAGAATTGTAGCTAATGGTAAAGCAAAAAAAATAAGCAAATTCATAACATATATCTCCTTTTGTTTTTTTCTATATATTATGAAATTTGCTTATAAAAAGTTACTTTTAATTATATTCTACTTTAACCAAAAATAGTCCATATGGTGGCAAAGTTTTACCTGCATTCTCTCTTTTACCAGCATTTATTATTTTAGTTATTTCTTCTGGTTTTATTTTTCCTAGCCCTACCTCAACTAATGTACCAGAAATAATTCTAACCATATTATATAAAAAACCATTACCAGTAAGTTCTATACAAATTCTTCCATCTTCTCTTTTATATACTTTTGCTTCATATATTGTTCTTACACTGCTTTTACTACTTGTTCCACTTGCTTTAAATGCTTTAAAATCATGCTCTCCCTCAAAATAGATTGCAGCTTCTTTCATTTTTTCTACATCTAGCTTTTGTGGAATATGGCACTCCAGATTTCTATATAATGCAGATGAAAACTCCGAATTATTTATAACATATCTATATGTTTTTCTTTTACAGCTAAGCCTACTATGAAATCTTTCTTCTACTTCTTCTGCATTTATTATTCTGATTGTCTTTTTTAGTTTAGTATTAAGTGCTACAGGTATTTTTTCTATTGGTATTTTAGAATTTGTTTTAAAGTTTGCAACTTGTCCTATTGCATGTACTCCTGCATCTGTTCTTCCTGATGCATTTAGGTCTGCTTTTTCGCCTGTTACTGCTTCAATTGCTTGTTCTATTGTTCCTTGGATGTTTAGCTTATCTGGTTGGCGCTGCCAGCCATTGAAGTCTTTTCCATCATATTCTATTGTTAGTTTTATATTTCTCATTGTTACCTCTCTTTTGCTCATTTGGGACCGGTTCTTTTTCGAGCAATTGTTCAAAAAAGAACCGGTCCCAAACGAACATATTTATACTTTTTCTTTTACATTCTTTATTTTCGCCTTTATCTTCTCAAATCCTCCACTAGTCTGTTTCTCATTTTCAGGAAATCTTTTTGTCACAATATTACTAATCAAAATCTTTTTTAAAACATCTTCCCTAACATCAGCTATCAAAGTTCCATCTTTCGCAACAGAAATCTTACCAGTTTCTTCAGAAACAACAACTGCAATTGCATCAGACTCTTTTGATATTCCAATAGCAGCTCTATGCCTAGTTCCAAGTTCTTTAGCAATATCTGTATCACTTGCAAGTGGAAGCATACATGCAGCAGCTGCAATTCTGTTTTCACTTATTACGACTGCACCATCATGTAAAGGAGTATTTGGAACAAATATATTTACTAATAATTGTGGAGATACTTCCCCATTAATTTCTACACCTGTTGATACAATATCTTTTATTTTTATATCTCTTTCAATAACCATTAAAGCCCCTGTTTTGCTTTTAGAAAGCTCTGTCGCTGCAATAGCTATTTTATATATATCTTCTTTTGTTTTTGTTGCTATATCTTTATCCATTCCAAAAAGCTTTGTAAACTTATTAGTTCCTAATTGCTCAAGTGCTCTTCTTATTTCTGGTTGAAAAATTATAATTAAAAGTATAACTCCCCAATTCATTACTGCTGACAATATATAATTTAGTATATGTAAATTCAAAATTCCACTAAGCCATGTTGCTATTACTAAGAATGCTATTCCCTTTACTAATTGCCATGCTCTTGAATCTTTTACAATTCTTAATAAGCCATATGCTAAAAATGCAACTATTGCAATATCAACTATTAAAGTTATTAGTTTGAACGGACTTTGCTGATATATTTGAATATATGTTAGTATATTTTCTCTTATATCTTCCATAAATTTATCTCCCTATTTTATTATTTATGCTGCAATTGCTGAATATATGTAATATACAAATGTTGCACATACTGATAAAACCATCATAATAGCCAATATACTTGCCATTATCTTTACTGCTAGTTGTCCTTTGTTTATTTTTAATTTATTTGTTTTTTCTTTATTTTTTGCCATTTTTCATTCCTCCTATATTTTTATTCTACATAAACTATTATAACACTTTTTATTTTTTTTGCAATAGAATTTTTTGCATCAGGACCGTTTCTTTTCGCGAAAAGAAACGGTCCCAATGGAAAAAGAAACGGTCTTTTCGCGAAAGGAAACGGTCCCAATGCGAAAAAGTTATCCAATCTTAAAAATTTCTTCCAACATCTTCACAGCCTCTAATCCTTTTTTCTCATCATTGCAATAAACTTCGCACAAACAATCATCCTCTTCAATAAAATCATGTACCTTTTTATTTAACACAATTCCTGCCGACATATCAATCTTATCATCTTTCTCAACTCTACCGGCACCCAAATAGCAAGCTACTCTTCCAATGTTTTCTGCATTTATTTCATTTGTAATTCCATTTTTTCTACTTTTGACTTCAAATACATATTTAGCCTTTTTAAATTTGCTAGTATCATCCAAATAAGATACATCCCCACCTTGATTTTTAACCATCTCTTTAAACTTGTTAAAAGCTAAACCATTTCTGAGATTTTTCATCATTTTTTCCTTGTTCTCTTCTATGTCATCTCCTAAACCAGCTAGTTTAATCATTTGGCTTCCAATTTCTAGCACAATGCCTTTTAAATCTTCTGGTAAATCAATTCCTTTTAAAAAGTTAATTGCTTCTATCATTTCTAATGTATTTCCTATTGCATAACCTATTGGCTCATCCATTGGAGTAAATATACTTTTAACTTCTAAATCAGCATATTCTCCTAATTTTTCCATTTTACCTGCTAAAAGTTTGGCATCTTCTATATTTTTCATAAATGCACCTTTTCCATATGTTACTTCAAGTACAATTTTATTTGCTCCTGATGCTATTTTTTTACTCATTATACTTGATGCAATTAGTGGAATATTTTCTACACAACTTATTGTATCTCTTAATGCATATATCTTTTTATCAGCTGGTGCTAAATTCATTGTTTGACCAATCATACTTATTCCTATTTTATGGACATTTTCTTTGAATTTTTTTATATCTATATTTGTTTTGTATCCGGGGATTGACTCCATTTTATCAACTGTTCCACCAGTAAAACCTAATCCTCTTCCAGACATCTTAGCTACTGGCACACCAAGTGAGGCTACAATTGGCAATAATACAATTGATACTTTATCTCCAACCCCTCCTGTACTATGTTTATCTACTATATTTTCTCCCAACTCTGATAAGTCAAGAACTTCTCCAGATTTTGCCATACTAAATGTTAAATCATATAATTCTAAATCAGTCATTCCATTTATAAAAATTGCCATTATTAGTGCTGCCGCTTGATAATCAGCTATACTTCCATCAGTATATCCTTTTACAAAATATTCAATTTCTTCTTTTGTTAATTCTTTTTTATCTCTTTTTTTGGCTATTATATCTAAGATATTCATACTTTTCCTCTCCTTTTTGAATTGGGGACGGTTCCTTTTTGAAAAAGGAACCGTCCCCAATTCAAAATCACTTTACAAAATGCTTAATAAAACTTCTCCTATGTATCTCACAAGGCCCATATTCTTTCAAAGCTGCAATATGTTTAGCAGTACCATATCCCTTATGAGCCGCAAAACCATACTCTGGATAAACCTTATCCCACTCTCTCATTATTCTATCCCTTGTAACTTTTGCAATAATTGATGCTGCGGAAATCGAATAACATTTTGCATCTCCTTTTATTATAGATTGATATGGTATTCCTAATGTATCTATCCCAGTTAAGGCATCAACCATTATTAAATCTGGTTTTATTTTCATCTGTTCTACCGCTTCTGTTAAACCTTTTTTAGTTGCTTGTAAAATATTTATTTCATCTATTTCATCTTGATAAATTATTCCAATTCCATAACTTATAGCTTCTTCCAAAATAATGTCATATAACTTTTCTCTTTTCTTTTCCGAAACTTTTTTGGAATCATTTACACCTTCTATCATAGAATCTTTTGGCATTATAACAGATGCAACAACAACAGGTCCTGCAAGTGGTCCTCTTCCCGCTTCATCAATTCCTGCAATATATTCAATACCTTTATCATAAAAAACTTTTTCAATTTGTTTTAAGTTGATTAATCTTTCTTCTTCTTTTTCTTTCATTTTTTGTACTTAAAATCCTCCCTATAGATACGTCATTTTATTCATCTATTGCCTTTTGCAAACTTGATAATGTATAATATTTTGTCTTATTATATTCAATTCCATTAATGTATACTATATCCAAATTTTTATAATCACTTGCATCATATACGACAATATATTCTCCGTCACTTGAATCTTTTGCCAAATCATTTAATCCCATTTCTTCTAGTGTCTCTTTAGTTATTTCATAACATTCACAGCCATTTCCCGTATTAACATTGTTATCAACTTTAGATATGATTTCGCCTTCATTACTTGGTTTTCTCATTTTATATTTAGTTGAAAATATCTCACTTCTTTTACTGCTTTTATCTGATTCATCCCAAATCTCAGCATTAGCCTCTTCAGCATAAACCTTTGCTTTGGTTCTAATTGTTATCATATTTGTCACATAACTTTCTACTTTTGTTGTTTTTACCAAATTCGAACCTTGTGTTATAGAAATTCCTGCCAATATCATTATTACAATTATCATTACAACAAGAGCTGTTAATGTAATTCCTTCATTTTTTTTTACATTTATCATAAATTTTCTCCTTTCGATTTAAAAGAAAGAGCCTAATATGGTTCTATCAAGCTCTTTTATTTATTATTTATGTAGCTATATAATAACCTACACCTCTTTTTGTTATTAATATTTTTGGGTTTGATGTATCTTTCTCGATTTTTTCCCTTATACGTCTTACTGTTACATCTACTGTCCTTATGTCTCCATAATACTCATATCCCCATACTTTCTCAAGTAAAGTTTCTCTTGTTATAACTTGACCAGGGTCTGATGCTAAAAATTTTAATACTTCAAATTCTCTTAATGTTAAATCTATAATTTTTCCATTTACCATTACTTCAAATCTATCTAAATCTAATGTTATTGCTCCAACTTTTATTATATTGGTTCTTTTTAAATCCGATTTTGATTCTTTCTTTTCTTCCTTTTCCTCTTCTTTTTCCTTTTCAGGTTCTACTGCTTTTACATTATTAATTATATCTGCTTTTCTTAAATTTGCTTTTACTCTTGCTAATAATTCTCTTATGCTAAATGGCTTTGTTATATAATCATCTGCTCCCAATTCTAATCCTAGTATTTTATCTAGTTCTTCATCTCTAGCTGTTACCATAAGAATTGGTACATTCATCATATTTTTTACTCTTTTACATACTGATAATCCGTCGATTTTTGGAAGCATTACATCTAGTAATATTAGGTCTGGCTTTTTTTCTTGTGCCATTGAAATTGCCTGAAGTCCATCTGTTGCTTCAATAACATTATATCCTTCTTTTATTAAATTGCATGATAACAAGTTTAATATCATTTTCTCATCATCAACTATTAATATTGTTTTTTTATAATCTATTTCTTGTTCTTCCACAAACGAGCCCCCTTGTTTTTACAATATCTTCTTAAATATATCACATTTGTCCATTTTATACAAGTTTTATTTCAAAAATTCTTTAACTTCTTGCAATATACCTTTTTCTCCTTGTTTTTCAAGTTTTAATGTTACCATTGGCTTTAATCCAGCCGAGAATTTTATTCTATTTCCATATTTTGATATCATATCTGATAATTTGCTATTGTCAAATTTATTTACATCATATGTAAACACAACAGAATCTTTTTTACTTTGTATTTTTGTTAAATATTTTTCTTTTGCTAATTGTTTTATCCTTGATATTTCTAACAAATTTTCTATTTCATTTGGCATATTTCCAAATCTATCTATTATTTCATCTATTATATTACTTATGTCTTCCTCATTTTTACATAACGCAATATCCTGATATATTTCAATTTTTTGATTTTGGTCACTTATAAAGCTATCTGGTATAAAGCTTGTTACATTTAAGTCTATCTGGCAACTTATATCTTCATCTACCTTTAATCCTTGTTCTTCTTTCAATACTTCATCTAATATTCTACAATATGTATCATATCCAACTTCTTCTAAATGTCCATGTTGAATTTCTCCAATTAAGCTTCCAGCTCCTCTAATTTCTAGGTCCCTCATTGCAATTTTAAACCCTGAACCAAATTCGGTAAATTCTTTTATTGCCTTCAAACGTTTATCCGCAACTTCAGATAACATCTTATCTTTTCTATATGTAATATAAGCATACCCTTGTTTATCTGACCTACCTACTCTTCCTCTTAATTGATATAGCTGAGCTAATCCTACTCTATCAGCATTTTCCATTATGATTGTATTTGCATTCGGTATATCAATTCCAGATTCTAGAATTGTAGTACATACAAGTACATTTATTTTTCCCTCCACAAAATCTTCCATGATATCTTCTATTTCTTCTCCTGTCATTCTTCCATGTGCAAATCCTACTTTTGCTTCTGGTACTAGTCTTGAAACCTTATCAGCTTTTAAAGATATTTCTTCAACATTATTAAATAAGTAAAATACTTGGCCATTTCTTTCTAATTCTTTTGTTATTGCCTCTTTTACAACTTCTGCATCATATTCTAATACATAAGTTTGAACTGGCTTTCTATTTTGCGGTGGTTCATATATTACAGACATATCTCTTACACCTACAATAGACATGTGTAATGTTCTTGGAATTGGAGTTGCAGTCATTGTAAGTACATCTACATTTGTTTTATATTGCTTTATTTTTTCCTTTGCTTTTACTCCAAAACGTTGCTCTTCATCTATTATTAGTAGCCCTAAATCTTTAAATTCTACGTCTTTTCCAAGTATTCTATGTGTTCCAATTAATATATCAATTTCTCCTAATTTCATTTCTTTAATTATTCTATTTTTATCTTTTGTTGTTCTAAATCTGTTTAATACATCAACTCTAATTGGAAAATCTTTCATTCTCTCTTTAAATGTTTCATATTGTTGTTTTGCCAAAACTGTTGTTGGTGCCAAATATGCAACCTGTTTATGGTCCATTACAGCTTTAAATGCTGCTCTAATTGCAACTTCTGTCTTACCATATCCAACATCCCCGCATAAAAGTCTATCCATTGGCTTTTCATTTTCCATATCTTTTTTTACTTCATCTATACATCTTAACTGGTCATCTGTTTCTGCATATGGAAAAGCTTCCTCAAATTGTTTCTGCCACTGGGTGTCTTTTGAAAAAGCATATCCTTTAGCTTTTTCACGTCTTGCATATAATTCTATTAATTCTTTTGCAACTGCTCTTAAATTATTTCTAACTTTGTTTGTTGTCTTTTCCCAATCTTTAGAACCAAGTTTGTTTAATTTTAAACCAATTTCTTCTCCACCAACATATTTTCTTATTTCATCAAGTGCATTTGTTGGTATATACAAGATGTCATCTCCTGCATATTTTAGTTTTAAGTAATCTCTTGTGGTTCCATCAGCAGTTATTGTATTTACACCTATATATATTCCTATACCATATCTTCTATGTACTACATAATCTCCTACTTTTAAGTCTGCAAATACGACCTTTTCACCTTGCTTAAATGTTTCGCTTTTACGTTTTTTGATTGTTCTTGTTCCATCTACTAACTCACTTGCAAGCATTACAACTTGATTTAAGTCTATGCTATAAAATCCTTTTGATATCTTTCCAAGTGTTATTATTACTGTATTATTATCTTGATTTATGACAGTTTTATTTAATTTTTCATAGTATATTGATAAAATATCATATTCTGCAAGCATTTTCTTTATTTTTTCAGCTTTTTCTTTTGTATCTACTACGATATAGACTTTTTTATTTTGTTTTTTGAAATTGTTTATATCATTTATAAATAAATCTATTCCGCTTTTAAAATAATTTAGTTCTTTATATTTAAAGTCATAGCTTTCTATTCCATTTTTGAATCTATCATCTAATTTATCTAAATAGATAGTTTGGTGTTTTTCAATATTTTGTTCTATGTTTTCTGTATCAACATAATTTTTTAATGCGTCTGGTATTATCCTATCTTTTTCTATAAGTGCTTTTATTGTATTTTCATTATCTTGTTCGATGTTTTCGCTTCTTTGTTTTATTTTGTTAAATTCATCTACAAATACTAAATATTTATCCTCTAAATATTCTAAGATTGTTTCTTGTTTTTTATAGAAAGCATTAAAATATCTGTCTATTTTACTTATATATTCACCATTTCTTATTTTTTCTAAATCTTCTTCAACTTTTTTTGCTATAGTTTCTGAATATACATTTTGACTTATATTTTTTGTAACATCTTCTATTTTTGTTTCTAATATGTATTCATGTGCAGGGAATATTTCTATTTTTTCTATGTTGTCTATTGACCTTTGACTTATTATATTAAAGTGTCTAATTGAGTCTATTTCATCTCCCCATAATTCTATTCTTATTCCTGTGTTTTCTGTTGTTGAAATATCTATTATTCCACCTCTTACGCTGAATTCTCCCCTTCCATCTATTAAGTCAAATCTTTGATATCCTAGGTCTATTAATTTTTGTTTTAGAAGTTCTAAGTCACATCTATCTCCTACTTTAAAGTTTAATGTATTTTTGTATAGTGCTTCTTTTGATATGATTTTTTGTTTTATTGTTTCTACTGATGTTACTATTATTGTTTTTTGTTTTTTGTATATTTTGTTTAGGATTTCTATTCTTTCATATGGCAAGTTTTTGCTTTCTGCTACATAGTCATATGTGATTATTTCTTTTTTGGGTAAATATGCTACATCTTCTGTAAAAAATTTCAAATCATTTACCAATGTTTGTGCTTGTATGTCATTATATGTAATTACAAGAATTGGCCTTTTGGTTTCTTCTAAACATTTTGCTACTATTGAGGCTTCTGCTACGCCAGTTAAGCCCGATATTGCTATCGGGCTCTTTTTATTTTCTATATTATTTATAAAATCAGTAAATTTTGAGCTTTTTTCAAGTTCTTTTTGTATTAAATTCATTCTTCTCTACTTCTTCCTTTTTCTTCTTCCTCTTTCATTTTCTGCCTCATTTGTTCAATTACTTTTTCTTTTTCAATTTCTTTTTCTTTTGATTTTTGTGATTTTGATTTTACTTTTATGTTTTTTATGTTTTCTTTTCCTTTTTCATCGAAGATTTTCTTTTCCATTGTGTCTACTCTTTTTAATGATTCAAGTAGTGCTTTTTTTATTCTTTTTAGATGTTCATCATCTTCGTTTTCGTCTTCTTCGTCTTGAGCTCCTTTTTTGTTTTTAGGGTATTTTATTATATCTCCCTCTCTATAGGCTTTTATTGCTTCTTCTTGTGATAGCTCTGGTTTTTCTTCTTCTATAAAGTCTTCAAGTGTTCCTTTTATATCTATTATTTTTTCACTTTTTTCTTCTTTTTCTTCAAATTCTTGCATAGAACTCTCCTTGTTTTTTATTTGTATATACTTTATCATATTTTGGGATAAAAATCAATGGGTTTATTGGTAAATTTTGTAATTAATTTTAGTGACAAAATCCCATCAAGACAATATATGCCTTGATGGGATTTCGTTTTCAAACCTAACCTACGAGATATCCCTCGAAGGTATACAGGGTTTTATCTCCCTGTTCGTTCGTTTTTTGGAGGCAAGCTCCGGAAGCAGAGAACACAACATCGATTTTTGTTGGTTCCTTTTCATTGGCAATCATATTGCCTGTTGCATCGTAGATGTATGCAAATTTTTCTTCTGCATCAACTACTTTTAAAAACGCTTCTCCGGCAGCGGTTTCAATTCGGACGCTCACGCCTTTTTCTAATGAGATAATTTTCTCACAGAGCGTAAGATTATACCAATCTGTTCCTGTAGCACTTGCACATTGAGCAAATTTGGTATCCCCTACTTTTAAAGTCGATACCAGCTGGTATTTTTTTCGTGATACAGTCCGCATAACATTCTTGTCATCGATGTTACCTAAAGTTTCCTTTACAATTACCTCATTGTTATTGGTAACCATAATAGATTTCATTGTATTTTTCCCTGTTTCTAAATAGTGCTTGTACATATGTTTTCCTCCATTTTTCTGAAAAAAAAATTATTAGTAACTATTATCTATTTTACCACATTATGTAACTTTTGGCAACCCGTATTTTTAAAAAAAAGCCATATATAGGCCAATTTACATCATTATACCTTATATATAGCTTTTTATAGTAAAAATTATTGTAATTCAACAGTAGCTCCAACTTCTGTAAATTTAGCTTTTAAATCTTCAGCTTCGTCTTTGCTAACGTTTTCTTTAACTGTTTTAGGAGCTCCATCAACTAATTCTTTAGCTTCTTTTAATCCTAAACCTGTAGCATCTCTAACTACTTTGATAACTTTTATTTTTTGATCTCCTGCTGATGCTAAAACAACATTGAATGATGTTTTTTCTTCAGCTGCTGCAGCTCCTGCTGCTCCTGCTGCTGGTGCAGCTGCTGCTACTGCAGATACTCCAAATTCTTCTTCTATAGCTTTAACTAATTCTGATAGTTCAACAACTGTCATTTTTTTGATTTCTTCAATCATTTCTTCTTTATTCATTATAAAATCCTCCTATTTTTTATTTAAAATTTAATTTTAATTTTTTTAATATTAATACAATCTGTATGATTGATTACATTTTAACTAATAGCTTTTATATATTAAAGCATATTAATTTTCTAGCTTAAATAAAATTAAGCTTCTTCTTTTTGAACTCTAACTTGGTCAAGAGCAATTGCAAGTTTTGAAATATTTGCAAGCAATCCTCCAGCAAGCAT
>CAKPNI010000012.1 GCA_934168355.1 uncultured Clostridia bacterium | reverse complement strand
TGGTGCTCCCTCAAGGATTCGAACCTTGGACCCACCGGTTATGAGCCGGTTGCTCTGACCAACTGAGCTAAGGGAGCGTTCCCTAACGACAGATGTTAGTATATAATATATTTACAATTTTGTCAATAGATTTGTCGAAAAAAAATAAAAATAATTTTCTGAACAAAAATTCGCCAAAAGCATTGACAAAAAATAAAAAAACAAATATAATAGCAAAAGTTAATTCGTATCAATATAAAAGTTTAATTTCAACAAAAATTTAGGTTCAAAATAAACCTCTTTGCAATGCAAAATATTCTTATATCGGGAGGAGGAAAGAAACATGGAAGAAAAGAAAATAGAAGATATGTTATTATCTATAATAGAAAAAATTGAAAAAAGAGATGATTTACTAATAGAATTAACAAAAGAAATAGCATTATTAAGATTAGAACTAAAAGAAAATCACAAATTGTAAATTTTTCGTAAATTCTATTGAAAAAAAAAGCATTTATTGTTATGATAATATAGATTAAATATAATAAAGAAAACAAAAGGAGAAAAAATAAAAAAATGATAGAATTTAGAAACGTAACTAAAACGTATGACACAGGAACAAAAGCTGTCAAAAGCGCAAATTTTTTAATAGAAAAAGGAGAATTCTGCTTTCTAGTTGGAACATCAGGAAGCGGAAAATCAACACTAATAAAATTAATCTTAAAAGAAGAAGAACCAACATCAGGGAATATAATAATAAATGGAAAAGATACAACATTTTTAAAGCCAAATAGAGTACCATATTTAAGAAGAAGTATGGGAGTAGTATTTCAAGACTTCAGGCTATTACCAGACAAAACAGTATATGACAATGTAGCATATGCAATGTATATAGTGCGTGCTACACAAAGACATATTCGTAGACAAGTGCCAATGGTATTATCATTAGTCGGACTAAGTCAAAAAGCAAAAATGTATCCACATGAGTTATCAGGAGGAGAGCAACAAAGAGTAGCATTAGCAAGAGCATTGGTAAACAATCCATCAATGTTAATTGCAGACGAACCAACAGGAAACTTAGACCCAGATACAGCATGGGATATAATGAATTTATTAAACGATATAAACATGAGAGGAACAACAGTAGTAGTTGCAACACACGCCAAAGATATAGTAGATAAAATGAAAAAAAGGGTAATACATATCGAAAAAGGCGAAATAATAAGAGATGATAAAAAAGGTGGTTATGATGAGATATAATGTATTAACCTATTTAATAGGAGAAGGAATTTCAAATATATTTAAAAACAAAAAACAAGCAGCAACATCATTTGGAACAATGTGTGTAATAATGATATTTTTTGGAATATGTTTTATGTTAGTAGGAAACTTCAATAGTTTTATAAAGCAAGTAGAAGCAGAGCAAGGAATACAAGCATATATAACAAATGATGCAACAGATGATGAAGTAAAAGAACTTGGAGAAGAAATAAAAGCTTTAGATGGAGTAAACACAATAGAATATGTATCAAAAGAAGAGGCACTTCAGCACATGAAAGACAGGCTAGGAGATAAATCATATTTACTAGATGGATATGACCAAAATAATGTATTCCCATCATCATATGTTGTAACATTAACAGACCTAGGAAAAAGTTCTGAAGTACAAGCAAAAATAAAAGAAATGCAAAATGTAAAAAAAATAACAAGTAGTGATGAAACAATAGACATGTTAGTTAGAATAGCAAAAGGAGTAAAAATAGGAAGTTATGTAATAATAGCTGCATTAATTGCTATAAGTGTATTTATAATATCAAATACAATCAAATTAACAGTATATGCAAGAAGAAAAGAAATATCAATTATGAAATATGTTGGAGCAACAAATAGTTTCATAAGATGGCCATTTGTTGTAGAGGGAATAATAATAGGATTGATATCAGGAGCAATATCACTTGCTCTAGTTGCAGGCCTATACATGGTAATAAGCCAAAATACAACATTTGTAGGATTTTTATCAAATTTAGGACTACGTTTATTAGACTTTAGTGATATGTTTAATTTAATACTAATTATATATTTAGTTTTAGGAGTAGGAATAGGTGTACTTGGAAGTAGTTTATCAATGAGAAAATACCTAAAAGTGTAATATTGAAAGGAGGAAGAAAGATGCGCAAAATATATAAAATTATATTATGTAGTATATTAATTTGCGCTACTTCTTTTGTTTCAAATGCAGCAGACTTAAATGAATTACAAAATCAAAAAAGTGATATACAATCACAACTTGATGAAAGTAATAATCAATTAACAGACGTAAATAATGAATTAACAGCAAATTTGCAACAAATACAAAAATTAGATGAAAGTATTCAAAACACCCAAAACAATTTAGATGAATTAAATAGTAAAATAACACAAAAAGAAAAAGAAATATCAAAGATAGAAGAAGAATTAGAACAAGTAACTAAAAAATATAATACACAAAAAGACTTACTAGATGCAAGATTAATTGCAATGTACGAAACTGATAATACCAATTATTTGGATGTCGTATTAGGTTCAAAAAGTGTATCTGACTTTATATCTACATATTACCTAATATCAGAACTAACATCATATGATATGGATTTATTAGAATTAGTTGAGACACAAAGAAAACAAATAGAAGAGCAAAACAATAAATTAAGCACAGAGAAAAATAGCTTAGAGCAAGAAAAAGTAACACAGCAAAAAACACAAATAGCTTTATCAAATACCAAAATATTAAGACAAAATTATATAGATAAATTAAGTGAACAAGAACAGGAAATACAAGCAAAAATTGATGAATATAATAACCAAATAAACAGTATTGAAACAGAAATAAAACAACTTGCGCTAACAGTATCATTTGGAGAAGACTATAAAGGTGGAGCAATGCAGTGGCCTATAAATGGGCATTATACAGTTACATCAAATTATGGAATGAGAACACACCCTATAACAGGAGTTTACAAACTTCATACAGGAGTTGATATAAGTGCAACAATTGGAGATAATTTTACAGCTATGGCAGATGGTATTGTGGTAAAGGCAGAATACAATTCAGCTTATGGAAATATGGTTATAATTGACCATGGTGGTGGAGTGCAAACACTTTATGCACATGGTTCACAAATTGTAGCACAAGTTGGACAAGAAGTAAAAGCCGGAGATGTTGTTTTAAAGGTAGGTTCAACAGGTTATTCAACAGGACCTCATGCACATTTTGAAGTAAGAATTAACGGGAATCCTGTAAATCCACTTGATTATGTAAAAATACCAGAACAATAAGAATTAAAATAAACTTTAAGATAAAAGAAAGGAAATTTTATTTATGAAAAAAAGTTTTAAGATACCAGTAATAGGACTAATAATCACAATCATTACAACATATACTTGTAGTGTGTTTGCGGTTACAGAAAGTGAATTAAAAAATCAAAAAAATGATATAAGTAACTCTATTTCGCAAGCACAAGATGAATTAAATGACATAAAAGAAGAAAAATCAGATACACTTTCAAAGGTAGAAGAGTTAGCAAATCAAATAAGTGAATATCAAGGAAAAATAGAAGAACTTAAGACAAAAACTCAGGAATTAGAAAATAAAATAGGTAATATTGAAAATCAAATAAAAGAAGATGAGGAAGATCTAAAGGCAAAACAAGCATCTTTGGATGAAAGATTAGTTACATTATATGAAAATGGCGATATTTCATATTTAGATGTATTTTGCTCTTCTAAAAAAGGACTTGTAGACATTATTTCGTCATTTTATTTGGTATCAGAAATGGCAAGTTATGACGCAGAAATGATGAATCAAGTTGAAACTGCCAAAAATAAGCTTGAAACAGAAAAAACAGATTTGGAACAATCAAAAAAAGAATTAAGTGATGAAAAAGCAGAACAACAAGCCAAATCAAATCAGGTTCAAGTATTAAAAAAAGAAAAAGAAGAAAAAGTAAGTCAATTATCTTCTGACGAAAAAGAAAAAACAGCTGAAATAGCAGAACTTCAAGAACACGAAGATAAAGTAAATGCTCAAATAACGAAGTTACAAAAAGAATATGAAGAAAAATTAAGAAAACAAAAGCAAAAAGAAGAAGAAGAGAAAAAGAAGAATAGTTCAAAAAATAATAGTAGCAATAATTCAGCTAATAATAATTCAAATTCGAATAGTGGAAATACAAGCAATGGTTCAAATGGAAATAGCTCATCAAGTTCTTATGGATTTGGATGGCCAGTAAGTAACCCTATAATTGGAACAGGATATGGAGTTTCTGGTTCGATGTGGAGTTCAGGAAAACATACAGGTGTTGACTTTAGAGCGAGTACAGGAACACAAGTATTTGCAATTGGAGATGGAATTGTTGTAGATACAGGATTTAGTAGAGCATATGGTAACTTTGTAGAAATATACCATGGAAATAATATATATAGTTTTTATGCACATGCATCATCAGTTAAGATTTCACAAGGGCAAACTGTTTCAAAAGGACAATTAATAATGCTTTCTGGGGCAACAGGAAATGTATCAGGACCACATTTACATTTCGAAATAAGAAGTCCGGGAATGAGATATGCAAATTGTGTTAATCCAAGGCCATATTTGCCATAGTATACAAAAATTTAGTTTAAGATTAAAGGTTATAGGAAAACCTAATAAAACCTAAAATCACTTATAAAAGGAGGTTGCTTAAATTCTTATTTAAGCAGAGAAAAATGGAAAACAGAAAAAATAGAATATACAAAACCATAATGTTAGTTGTATTAACAGCTTTTGTTACATTTATGATTACAGCATTTTCAATGTATTCATATTTTAATAATACATCACTTGTTTCAATGATTGGAACAGGTTCATCTTCAGGAAATTCGGAAAGTACTTCTAAAAGCACAGATTTAGAAAAATATTTGAAAAAAATAAAAACGACTATAAATAAATATTATTTATGGAATGACAAAATAGATGAAGAAAAATTAAATGAAGGTGCTATAAAAGGGTATGTTGAAGGATTAGGAGATGAATATACGGAATATATACCAGCAGACGAAATGGAAGACTACACAGAAAATATAACAGGAAATTTTGTCGGAATAGGTATTTATATGGTAGCAGATAAAGATACTGGAAGAGTAGTTGTTTATTATCCAATTCCTGAAAGTCCAGCAGAAAAAGCAGGAATAAAAGCAGGGGACCAAATTATAAGTGTAGATGGAACAGAATATACAGCAGATGACTTTAATACAATTGCAGACTATATAAAAGGAGAAGCTGGAACAACAGTAAAACTTGAAATAGAAAGAGATGGAGAAAGACTAAACTTTGAAATAAAAAGAGAAAAAATAAATACAAATCCTATAACAATAGAAACACTTGAAAATAATATAGGATACTTAAAAATACCAAGTTTTGATGAAGATACAGCCAAAGACTTTAAAGAAAAAGTAGAAGAATTGCAATCAAAAGGAGCTAAAAGTTTAATCATAGATTTGCGTAATAATGGTGGAGGAATTGTAAATGAAGCAACAGATATAGCAGATATGTTACTAGATAAAGGTCAAACTATAATATCAACAGTAGACAAAGACCAGAAAAAAGAAATAACATATTCAGAAAATGACCCAACATTTACAATGCCAGTAGTAGTTTTAGCAAATGAAAACTCCGCAAGTGCTTCTGAAATTTTAGCATGTAGTTTGCAAGATAATGAAAGAGCTAAAATTATAGGAACAAAAACTTATGGAAAAGGAATAATTCAAACATTACTTTCTCTAGCAGATGGAAGTGGTTTAAAAATAACAACTGAAGAATATTACACACCAAAAGGAACAACGATACACAAAGTTGGTATTACACCAGATGAAGAAGTGAAATTACCAAACACAGTAAAAAGTATTTACTCTGTAACGAAAGACGAAGATACGCAACTTAAAAAAGCAATTGAAGTTTTAAAAAATGAATAATAATAAAAAAATATTTCAAACAGAATTTAAGTTTGTAAAAAAATAAAAGATAGAAAATGAAAGGAATGTGCACATGAATTTGCCAAATAAATTAACAATATTTAGAATAATACTTGTACCAATAATGGTAATAATTCCATTTTTTAATATACAAGGAGAATTTTTAGGAATACCAATTACATATTTAGTAATAGATTTAATATTTATAATTGCATCAATAACAGACAAATTAGATGGCACAATTGCAAGGTCAAGAAATTTGGTAACCACATTTGGAAAATTCCTTGACCCAATTGCAGACAAAATACTAGTTTTAGCAGCATTAATAATGTTAGTAGATTTTGAAAAAATACCAGCATGGATACCAATAATAATATTATTTAGAGAATTTGTAGTTTCAGGATATAGACTAATAGCCTCACAAAACGGAGGAGAAGTTATTGCAGCATCAATTTGGGGAAAACTAAAAACAGTAACACAAATGATTGCAATAATTCTATGCTATATAGATAAATTTTCTTTTGGAGAGTTCATTTTTAGAGTATCAACAGAAACTGAAATGATGGTAAATTCAGCAGCAATTTATATGACAACAGGGCAATTTATAATAAATATATTGTCAACTATAATGCTTATAATCTGTGTCATAGCAACAATATTTTCTGGCCTAGACTATTTAAAAGGTGGCAAGGAACTATTAAAGGATAGATAAAGGGTGATAATAATATGACAATAAAAGAACTATTAAATCAGGCAGTAATAATGCTAAAAAACGAAAACATTGATGCGCCAAAAACAAAAGCAAGAATGTTATTACAAGCAACTTTAAAAAAAACTAGAGAATACATAATGATATATGACAACCAAGAAGTGCAAAATATTGAAAGAGATAGATACATAAAAAATGTAAAAAGGCTTATTTTAGGAGAACCTTTGCAATACATAACAGGAAGACAAGAATTTATGAAACTTAATTTTCTTGTAACAAAAGATGTATTAATACCAAGACCAGATACAGAAATCCTAGTAGAAGAAGTAATAAAAATAGCCGAAAACATACAAAATCCGGTCATTTTGGATTTATGTACAGGAAGTGGAGCAATAGCCGTATCTCTTGCAAAATACATAAAAAATGTACATATTTGTGCTATTGATATAAGCTCAAAAGCAATTGAGCTTGCCAAGAAAAATGCAGAATTAAATGGAGTAAAAAATAATATAGAATTCATAGAATCAAATATGTTTGATAAAATAAAAGACAAAAAGTTTGACATAATTGTATCTAATCCACCTTATATAGAAACAGAAACAATAAAAAAATTATCAAAAGATGTGCAAAATGAACCAAGAATTGCCTTAGATGGAGGAAAAGATGGTCTAGACTTCTATAGAAAAATTGCAGATAATGGCTATAAATATTTAAACAGACAAGGCTATATATGTTTAGAGATAGGATATAATCAAAGAATTGCCGTAAGGCAAATTTTGGAAAAAAAGAAAAGATATGTAAATATAAAATGTGTAAAAGATTTATGTGAGAATGATAGAGTTATAACAGCTCAAATTGGATAAAAACGGGAAAATAAATTGATTAAAACTTATATATAATGTTATTATGGTCATAATAAATTTTGGAAAATACTGGAAAAGAATACTGATTTCTTTTCCAGTATATTTTTATTTAGTTTTGCAATAATAAAATTGAGCAATAAAGAAATGTTCAAAATTAAAAATAAAGACATCACAAAATTGCTCAAAATCAAAATATGAAAGGACTAGGTAAAATGAAAGTAGATGAATGTATGTGTCAAGACGTATGCTATGTAAAACCGGATTGCAAAGTATATGATGTGGCACGAATAATGAATGAAAATCATGTTGGATGTATTCCAGTATGTAATGATGAAAAATGCGTTGTTGGACTTATAACAGATAGAGATATAGTTTTAAGAACTGTAGCTTGTGGCAAAGATTCAAAAAATACACCAGTAAGTGAAATAATGACAACTCAGGTTTACACTTGTGGATGTAAAGAGGATGTTTGTCAAGCACAAAAAACAATGTCTCAAAATCAAATAAGAAGAATACCTGTTGTTAACGAACAAAACAAAATGGTAGGAATATTAACAATGGGAGACCTAGCTCATCATGGACAGCAAATAGGCGATAAAGAATTTACAGACACATTAGAAAATATATGTGATTGTAAAGGTTCTATAAAAAATTGTTGCTAGTTTTCTCAGTGGGACCGTTTCATTTCGCGAAAAGAAACGGTCCCACTGGAAAAAGAAACGATCATTTCGCGAAAAGAAACGGTCCCAGTGGAAAAAGAAACGATCATTTCGCAAAAAGAAACGGTCCCTTTGGAAAAAAGTCATAAAATCCAAACCTCTTAATATAATTATAGTAAATTATATTAGGAGGTTTAATTTATGAAAGTACAAGTAAGCAAAGAAAATATATGTATTAACAAACTGGTAACAGAAAAAAAGGAATTGATTTTTGTAAATAGTGATATGATAGTTCCTGACTCAAAACCAGACATATTAAATACAATAAATGTATCAGGAAATGTATGTTTATATAAAAAAGAAGTCGCAGAAGATAAAGTTAAAATTGAAGGATGTATTAATACATATGTAATGTATTTACCGGACAGCAAAGACGATAATTTAAGAGCATTGAATTGTAACTTGGATTTTTCGGAAAATATTGCAGTTCAAGGGTGTAGAGAGGGAATGTTTCTTAGTACAAAGTGTGTAATAAGAGACATAGAATGTAAAGTAATAAATGGAAGAAAGGTTAGCATAAAGGCAAGTTTAGAGGTAAGTATAAAAATATATTCCAATGAAGATGTAGAAATAATTAATCAAATAACAAATGTTGATGACATCCAGACATTACAAGAAGATTTTTGCGTGAATTCATTAATTGGAAATGGAAAAACATCAGTATATGCAAAAGACACATTAAATATAGAGCAAACTGATGAGCTTGCAGAAGTTTTAAAAGTGGACATTAATTTGGTAGACAAAGATATAAAAATAAGTTATAATAAGGTTTTAGCAAAAGCAGAGGCAGAAATTAAAATTATGTATTTAACAGAAGATAACAGAATTGGAAGAGTAGTTGGAAGAATACCAGTTGTTGGATTTATAGATATTCAAAATATATCTGAAGACAATATTTGTGATGTAAATTATGAAATAAAAAATATGATATGTAAGCCAAATCCCGCAGAGGAACATTCAATATATATTGAGCTTGAAATAGAGGAAAGTTGTATGGCTTATGAGAAAAAGCAAATAAATTTAATACAAGATTTATATAGTCCAACTTGTAATTTAGAATTTTCTCAAAAGAGAATTTCTTCTTCATCAGACAAATGTGAAACATCAAAAGAATTTACGATAAAAGACCAAGTTCAAATACCAGATGTGAGTGAGGGAAGCCTTTTAGATGTTGAAGTTACACCAAGTCTTGTAAATACAGAAATTTCTAATTCAAAGATAACATATACAGGGGATTTAAATTTGAATTTTATTTTCACAAATGAAAGCTCTGTAAATTCAAGAAGTGCAAAAATGCCATTTGAATGTTCTGTTGATAATGATACAAGAAGTGACAAAATAAATGTGGAAACAGATATTTCTGTAGAAAGTACAAATTTTGAAATCAGTTCAAGAGGAGAAATATCTGGAGAAGTTGAAATAATATTAGATACACGAACTAACAGAAATGTAAGCATGAATATTATAGACAATGTTGAATTTTCTGAGGAGCCGGAAAAAAATGATCAAGATTATGATAGTTTAATTTTGTACATTGTAAAGCCGGGGGATTCATTATGGAAAATTGCTAAGAGATTTAATAGCACAGTAGATGAGTTGGTAAGAATGAATGGAATTGAAGATGCAAATAAAATAATTATAGGACAGAAAATTTATATTCCTAAGTTTAATTATATAAAGAAAGAAATTAACGAAAATGCAAGAGAGCAAGTCGTCATATAAAATTTACTCAAGAGGTAGATTAAACATTTTTAAAGGAAATCACAAAGGAAATTTTGGTAGGGGAAACAACAAGAAAAATAAAAGTTTTTTATGTTTTTGCGTGATAATTTTGGTTGCAATTTTTACATTTAATATTTTGTACAAATCGGTAGACCCAATTTTTAGGGCTTTATGTGAAGAAAAAGCACACGAAATTGCAACAATTGTTACAAATGAGGAATCTACAAATGTTATGGCAAATTATAAATATGGGGATATGTTTACAGTAGAAAAAGACAGCAACCGGAAATGTGAAAATGATTAGTGCAAATATTTTTACTTTAAATGAAATAACTTCTGATATTGCGATAAAGGTTCAAAAGTCATTGAATAACTATGATGATACAACTATTAAACTTTCATTAGGTAGCTTTACAGGAAGCAAGCTTTTATCTAGTATAGGCCCTAATATAAGAATTGGTTTGTCATCTGGCGGAAAGGTTGATACTGATGTTAGAAGTGAGTTTGTTTCACAAGGGATAAATCAAACTATGCATAGAGTTTATTTGCAAATTAATTGCAAGGTTAGTATTTTGACTCCATATGAAAATGTTGATACAGATGTTTCTAATCAGGTTTTGTTGATTGAAAATGTGATTATGGGGGATATTCCGGATAATTATTTTAATGTTGAGAAGTGATTTTTCGTATTGGGGACGGTTCTTTTCGCGAAAAGAACCGTCCCCAATACGAAATTTTTTTTAAAAGTCTATCCAAAAAAATCAAAAACGCTTGACAAATACGAAAAAAAGTAATAAAATAATAGCTGTTGCAAGAAGAAGTATTCCACTTCTCACCTTAACCAATGGGAAAAGGTAAGAAAAATAAAATAATTAAAACAGTTATTTGACGTGGATTAATTGGCTTATCTTGTAACAAGAAAAGTCAATTTTTTATTGTTTTAGGAGGTGTTTTTTATAAAACAAGAATTACCAATAAATGGTCAAATAAGAGCAAGAGAAGTACAATTAATAGGAGACGAAGGAGAAAAATTAGGAGTGGTTTCGTTAAAAGAAGCATTAGAAGTAGCTGAAGAAAAAAAGCTAGACCTAGTATTAGTTGCTCCAAATTCAAAGCCACCAGTTTGTAAAATAATGAACTATGGAAAATACAAATTTGAGCAAGCAAAAAAAGAAAAAGAAGCAAAGAAAAAACAAAAAATAGCTGAAATAAAAGAAATAAGAATAACTCCAAATATAGAAGAACACGATTTTGGATTTAAAGCAAAAAATGCAAGAAAATTCATAGAAGACGGAAATAAGGTAAAAATAACAGTAAGATTTAAAGGAAGAGAAGTAAACAATTCTAAATTAGGAGAAAATGTATTAAATAAATTTATAGAAAATTTATCAGACATCGCAAATGTAGACAAAAAGCCTAAATTAGAAGGTAGAAACATGTTTATTATGCTATCTAAAAAAGCGTAAAATATATAAAACAAAAATTGAAAGGAGTTTTAATCATGCCTAAAATGAAAACAAACAAAGCTGCAAAGAAAAGATACTCTTTAACAGCTACAGGAAAAGTAAAAAGAACAACATCAGGAAGAAGACACTTATTAGCAAACAAAACAAAAAGACAAAAATTAAATAGCAGACGCCCAGGTGCATATGCTGACAAAACATGTGAAAATACAATAAAGAAATTATTACCATATGGTAACTAAAAAGTAGAAAGGAGAATAAAAGAAAATGGCAAGAGTAAAAACAGCAAAAATAACAAGAAGAAGACATAAAAAAGTTTTAAAACAAGCTAAAGGATATTTTGGTGCAAAACACTATAGATTCAGAAATGCAAACCAAGCAGTATTAAAATCATTATCTTACGCATATGTAGGAAGAAAAGATAGAAAAAGTGATTTCAGAAAATTATGGATAGCAAGAATAAATGCTGCTGCAAGAATGAATGGTTTAACATATAGCAAATTAATCGCAGGATTAAAGAAAGCTAATGTTACAATAAACAGAAAAATGTTAGCTGAAATAGCTGTAAATGACGAAAAAGCATTCACAGAAATAGCAAACATAGCAAAAAATGCATAATAAAATATAAAAGGCAACCTTGAATTTTATAGGTTGTTTTTTTGTATAAAATGTAGAAAGGAGTACATGATATAATTAAAATATATCATATGAAAAGAATGCAAAAAATACTAATAATTTCTGCAATGGCAGATGTAGAACTAAATCATTTAATAGAAAATTTAGAAGATAGAAAAATAGAAGAAACAAAACTCTGTAAATTTTATTTGGGAAAAATATATAACACAGAAATAATTTTATGTGATTCAAAAATAGGTTTAATAAATACGGCAGCTGCAACAACACTTGGAATAGAAAAATATAATCCTGACTATATAATAAATCAAGGATGTGCGGGATCAATATCAAGAAATATTCATAAATCAGATATTGTTATAGGAACAGACTGCGTAAATATTACATCAATAAACACAAAATTTAAAGAAGAAGGACAAGGCTATAGCTTAGATGATTGGGAACTAATCAATTTTGTTGCTGGAGAAAAAGATAGATTAATTCCACAACCAGCAAGTGATGAATTAATAAAAAAAGTAAAACAAATAGAAAAAAATTATACATATGGAAAAGTACATTATGGAAGAATTGGTAGTGGAGATATTTGGAATTCAGAATGTGATTGGTTAATTAAGCTAAACAAAAAGTATGAAATTTTATGTGAAGAAATGGAAGGAATAGCAGTATATACTGTTGCAAATCAATATAAAATTCCTGTAATAGACATAAGGGTTATATCAGATAATGAAATTTTAAAAGAAGAGTATGATAGAAACTTAAGCATAAGAGCTCAAGAATTTACAATGAATTTATTAAAAGAAATGTTCTAATTTGTAGAATATTTCTTTTTTTCTACATTAAGAAAAGACAAATTTTTCAGGTGAAAAGGTCTATAATATAAATCAAGGTGAGACAATGACTATTTACTTAGATGTTATTTTTTTAGAAAATTTGGTATTAAATTTCATAATTTTATATGTGGTAGGATTAATAAGTAAAACTAAATTTAAATTATGGAAGATATTAGCACGGAGCAGGGATAGGAGCGTGTTATGTAATAATTTATTATTATATGAACTTGCAGAAAAGTACATGGAATTTTGTATGGAAATTTATTTTGTCAATTGTCATGATATATGTATCTTTTAATCCTAAAAGTATAAAAGAAATTTTAAAAATGCTTATATTTTTCTACTTAACATCATTTGTATTTGGGGGAGCAGCACTTGGGGTAATATATATGGTAAATACTGGAAAAATATCAATCGAAAATGGGGTAATTATAGGAAATTATACTTTAAAAACTATTTTTATAGGAACATTAATTGCATTTGTAATAATAATTGCATCATTTAAGTTTGTAAAATCAAAAATATCAAAAAGTGATTTGTTTTGTAACATAACAATAAAGATTAACAAAAATAGAATAAAAACACGAGCGATGATAGATACTGGAAATTGGCTTAAAGAGCCGATTACAAATGTTCCTGTTGCTGTTGTAGAACATAGATTATTGTATAATGCAATTCCAAAAGAAATTCTAGAAAATATAGAAAACATATTAGGAGGTGATTTAAGTAAAATACCAGAAAACATAAAACAAGAGTATATGTCAAAATTAAAGGTTATACCATTTTCATCACTTGGAAAACAAAATGGTATGCTTCTAGGGTTAAAGGCTGACGGAATAGATATTGAAGAAGAAAGTGGAGTAAAAAATGTAGATAAAATTATAATTGGAATTTACAACAAAAATTTAAGCAAAAAAGGGGAATACGGAGCTTTACTAGGAATTGACATAATTTAGAAAGGAGGCAGCTTTGTTTAAATTACAGAATTATGTGATAAACATAAAACAAAGCAAAAGAAAAATGAGTATTTTAGAAATTTTAAAGGAAAATGTAAATTCATTATATGTAAAATACATCAAAGGTGATGAAATCATAGAAGAACCAATCTTCTACATAGCAGGTGCACAAACACTTCCACCTCCACTTCCAGAGGAAGAAGAGAAATATTACATACAAAAATTGTCAGCGGAAGATAACTTAGAGGCTAGACAGATTTTAATTGAAAGAAATTTGAGACTTGTTGTTTATATTGCTAAAAAGTTTGAAAATACTGGAATTGGGATAGAAGATTTGATATCAATTGGTACAATTGGTTTGGCAAAAGGGGTAAATACATTTAAGGTGGATAAAAACATTAAACTTGCAACATATGCATCAAGATGTATTGAAAATGAAATTCTTATGTATTTAAGAAGAACAAACAAGCTAAAGGGCGAAGTTTCTTTGGATGAGCCATTAAATAAAGATGCAGACGGAAATGAACTTCTTTTGTCTGATATTTTGGGAACCGATTATGATGTTACATCAAAAGATATAGAAGATGAGGTGGATAAAAAGCTTCTTAAAATTTCTATAGATAAATTAAATAGCAGAGAAAGAAATATTATGGAAATGAGATTTGGACTAAAAAATGGCGGAAAAGAAAAAACGCAAAAAGAGGTAGCAGATGAGCTACGGTATATCGCAAAGTTATATTTCAAGATTGGAAAAGAAGATTATTAAAAAGATGAAAAGAGAAATTATGAGCAAGACAGGATAATTCCCCATTTGGGGACGGTTCTCTATTGGGGAATTCCTCAATAGAGAACCGTCCCTAAATGGGGAGTTGCGAAAAAAGCAAAAATGTAGTAAAATATAGGAGAATTTGAAAAAAGAAAGGAACAACATAAAAAATGAAATTAGAAGAATTTGATTACAATTTACCAGAAGAATTAATAGCACAAGTGCCAATACAAAAAAGAGACGAATCAAGACTAATGGTTGTAGATAGAGAAAAAAGAACAATAGAGGACAAAGTCTTTAAAGATATAATAGATTATTTAGAACCAGGAGATTGCCTTGTTAGAAATAACACAAAAGTAATACCAGCGAGGTTATATGGAAAAAAAGATACAGGTGCAAATGTTGAGTTTGTGTTATTAAAACAATTAGAGGGAGATGTTTGGGAAAGTATAGTAAGACCAGGAAATAAGTTAAAGCCAGGTTCGAAAGTAATATTTGGAGATGGATTATTAAAAGCTGAAATATTAGATGTTTTAGAAGATGGAACAAGAAAGGTTAAATTTGAATATAATGGTATTTTTAATGAGATATTAGACAAAATTGGATTAATGCCACTTCCACCATATATACATGAGAGTTTAAAAGAAAATGACAGATATCAAACTGTTTATGCAAAATATGAAGGTTCTGCGGCTGCACCAACAGCGGGACTACATTTTACTCCTGAACTTTTAAAAAAAATTGAAGAAAAAGGCGTTAAAATTGCAAATGTTACTTTGCATGTTGGAATAGGAACTTTTAGACCTGTTAAAGAGGAAAATATTGAAGAACATAAAATGCATACAGAACATTTTTACATTAAACAAGAAGATGTAGATAAAATAAATGAAACAAAGAAAAATGGAAAAAAGGTTATTGCAGTTGGGACAACATCTTGTAGAGTACTGGAAACTGTTGCAGATGAGAATACCGGATTGGTAAAACAAATAGAAGCAGATACAGGAATTTATATTTATCCAGGATATAAATTTAAATGTGTAGATGGATTAATTACTAATTTCCATTTACCAAAATCAACTTTACTTATGCTTGTTTCAGCTTTAGCTGATAGAGAATTTATTTTAGAAGCATATAACAAAGCAGTAGCAGAAAAATATAGATTTTTTAGCTTTGGAGATGTTATGTTTATAAAATAAAATTACTATAGCGAAACTAATAAATAGGAGATTAATTTTTATGAAAAATAACGAAATGAAACAAAAAATAAAAATGTTAAAAAAAGAAAAAAAGTATGACGAAATTTTTAGAGAATTCGGAAAAAATGTATATGCCAAAAATGTACCATATTTATATAGGAGAAAAGATATAAGGAAATTGGAAAATGAAGGAAAATATGAAGACATTTTCAATAAGTACGGAGAAAAAAAATATAACAAAATACTTGAAGACATAGTATTTGACGAGATAAAAGAAAAACAAGGAGAAGCAAAGGCAGTATTATGGAGAACGAAAAATGAATTTAAGAAGCTTCTAAAAAGAACTGGTATTGGAATTGGCTTGGCAGCCTCGGGTTTGGTTTTATCAATACCAACATTTAATGAGGCAAATGTAAAAGATAATGAAATAAAATATGAGCAAGAAATCGAAAATTATGATGAAAAAATAAAAGCATATGCTAAAGAAGTTAATGAAATGAATTTGGATGATGTCCATGTCTTCATGAAAGTTATGGATGATATGTGGAGTCAAATACAAGGTTATAAAAATCCGGAAAAGGATATTCAAGGCTTTTTAGAACTTGATTTAGCAACAGAAAATGGATATGGTGTATGTAGAAATATGGCAAGTGATGTTGCGAGAAAACTTAATGAAATTGATAAAAAATACAATGCGAGAACTTTGAATGTAGCTATGGGAGAAAATGGTAAATATCAACTAGCGAATATCCAAAGAACAGTACTTGAGGAAAACCCAACAGTTGTAGAGGAGGCGGGTAATACGCAAAATGTAGAAGAAATATTACAAAAGCAATTAAGTCTAAAAGTATTTCGGAAATCATATGGTTACTCTTGTTGATGTTCCAAAAGATAACATAATTATTGTTATAGACCCTACAAACCCAAGTTTAGGTATTTACAAAAATGGAAATATAAAAATGTTTAATTCAACTAAAAAAGATGGATTAAAATATGAGCCTAGAAAGATAAGTGAATTTTTCACATCAAATGGATATGATGAAGTTACAGAATTTTTAGAAGATTATGCTAATAGTTTCCAATGGGCAAGTATTTCAAAAAAATCAATTGAAGAAAAATATGGATTAGAAGCTCAAAATCAAGCGTTAAAAGATATAAGAGAATGGGAAAACAATAAACAAAAAACAAACAGTGAAATTAAAAAGACAAAATTTGTTGAACAAATAAAAGTAAAAGACTTAGCAGCAATACAACAACAAATAAAAATGAATGATGAGTATGAATCAAAAGAAAGATAATTGTTAATTAGAATATGGAGGAGAACATGAATTCGAATGAACCACTAGCATATAGAGTAAGACCCAAAACACTAGAAGAATATGTTGGTCAAAAACACATATTGGGGAAAGATAAAATTTTATATAGGACAATAAAAGCAGATAGATTATCAAGCTTAATTTTATTTGGTCCTCCCGGCTGTGGAAAGACCTCTCTTGCAAAAGTAATAAGTGAAACAACGAAATATAGGTTTTATAAGATAAATGCAGTAACAGCAGGTGTTGCAGATATAAAAGCAGTTATAGAAGAAACAAAGAATTTTATGTTAAATCCAACAGGAAAAGCAATATTATTTATAGACGAAATTCATAGATTTAATAAACTTCAACAAGATGCATTATTACCATTTGTAGAAAATGGAACAATAATTTTAATAGGAGCAACAACAGAAAATCCATATTTTGAAGTAAACAAAGCTTTAATTTCACGTTCGATGGTTGTAAAGCTAGAGCCACTTGATGAAGAAGACATATTTCAGGTCTTAAAAATGGCATTAAAAAAGCCAGAGGGACTTGGAGAATACAATATAAATATAGAAGATAAAACATTAAGAAAGTTATGTACAATATCAAATGGAGATGTAAGAACAGCATTAAATTCTTTAGAAATTGCAGTATTAACGACTGAAATGGATGCAAATGGTGTAATAAATATAACAGATGAAGTTTTAAGAGATTGTGTACAAGAGAAAAAAGCAGTATTTGATAAAAAAGGAGATTCACATTATGACAATATAAGTGCATTTATAAAATCATTAAGAGGTTCAGACCCAGATGCTGCAATATTCTATTTAGCAAGAGCGATAAATGCAGGAGAAGACCCAATGTTTTTGGCTCGTAGAATAGTAATTTCTGCATCAGAAGATGTTGGTATGGCAAACCCAAATGCACTGGTTATTGCAAATTCTGCAATGCAAGCCGTAAATATGGTAGGAATGCCTGAGGCAAGAATTATTTTAGCAGAAGCTGCTGTATATGTTGCTACATCGAAAAAATCTAATGCATCATATTTGGCTATAAATAAGGCATTAGAAGATGTGGCAAGTAAAGATACAGGGGAAGTTCCTATGCATATTAGAAATGCACCAGCAAAAGGAATGGAAAACTTGGGATATCATCAAGGGTATTTGTACCCACATGATTTTCCGGGACATTATGTGGAGCAACAGTATTTGCCTGATAAGATGGTTGGAACTAAGTATTATGTAAAAGATGAAAATTGTGAGTGAAGGAGCAAAAAATGAATGTAGGATTTATATCACTAGGATGTAGTAAAAATTTAATAGACACAGAAGTAGCAATAGGAAAATTTAAAAGTCATGAATTTAATATAGTAAATGACCCAAAAGAAGCTGATATCATAGTTGTAAATACATGTGGATTTATAGAATCTGCCAAAGAAGAAGCAATAAACACAATTTTAGAAATGGCTGAATACAAGAATGGAAGATGTAAGTTTTTAATTGCAATGGGATGTTTGGTACAAAGATATTATGATGAGTTATCAAAAGAAATGCCAGAGGTTGACTTATTTTTAAAGATTGAGGATTACAATAGATTATGGGATAAAGTTGAAGAACTATTAAACAAGACACCGTTAGAAGAAAATGCTCAAAAGGGACAAGAAAATGCCGATAAAATAAAACAATTACCTATGTTTGCAGAAAAGGAATATTTAGCGAGAACAGTATCTACAGGAGAAAACTATGCATATTTAAAAATTGGTGAAGGATGTAGTAATATGTGTACATATTGTGCAATTCCATATATTAGAGGATTATTTGTAAGTAGACCTATGGAAGATATTTTAGAAGAGGCTAAAATGCTTGCAAATAAAGGAATTAAAGAGCTTATTGTTATTGCACAAGATACGACTAAATATGGTGTGGATTTATATGGAAAATCAAGATTAGCTGAGCTTCTTCAAAAAATAAGTGAGATAGATGGAATTAAATGGATAAGATTTTTATATAGTTATCCAGAGGGAATTACAGATGAACTTATAGATACAGTAAAAAATAATGAAAAGATTTGTAAATATTTTGATATTCCAATTCAACATATCTCAAACGATATTTTAAAAAGAATGAATAGAAAAACATCAAAGGAAAATATTGTAAATTTAATAGAAAAAATAAGAACTGAAATTCCAAATGTTATATTGAGAACTAGTTTGATTGTAGGATTTCCGGGAGAAACGGAAAAGGATTTTGAAGAATTATATGATTTTGTTAAAGAAACAAGATTTGACAAATTGGGTGTATTTAGGTATTCTAAAGAAGAAAATACACCAGCATCTAAAATGCCAAATCAAATTCATCATATGACAAAATTGGCAAGATATAAAAAAATAATGAGTGAGCAAAGGGAAATTTCTAAAGAAAAATTAGAAGCAAATATTGGAAAAGATATGGAAGTTTTAATTGAAAATATTTCTTTTGATGGTAAATATTTGGTAGGTAGAACCAGAAATGATGTGCCTGAAGAAGATGGTATTGTTTATATAAAAAGAACTGATAAAAATGAAAATTTGATTAATCAGTTTATTTGGTGTAAAATAGTAGAGGTTAGCGATTATGATTTAGTTGCAGAAGTTAAATAGAATTTATAAGGAAGAGGTGGAATAATATGTCAAAACAAAGAGATATGAACGATAAAGACTTTTTGGAAACATTGATTAAATTAAGAGAAGATAAATTTTCAAAAAATGATTTTATAAAAAAACAAATAAATGTAAAAAAATGTAGACCATTAGGTTTATTTTCATATAGAGTAAAAGAATCCGGAGAAAATAAAGAAGGAAGACTATTTTTGCTAAGCGAAATTCATGATGGAAATGAATATGATATTATATATAACGAGGATGGAGATGTTATTGCATATAATGACTATAGTAATGAAGAGGGGTTGAAGCTTGCAAGAGAAGTTCTATTAGATAAAGATAATTTAGAAAAACAAATATTAAGAAACCTTCAAATGGAGCAAGAAGAAGATAATAGCTCAAATGATGATTCTTCAAAAGCTGGAGAGGGCCGAGACTTGGCAAGCAAAGAACATGAAGAAGAAGAAAATAACAAAGAGAAAAAGGAAGAAAAGAAAGAAGTAAAAAAAGAAGATAAGGAAGAAAATAAATTAAGAAATTTAAAAAATGATATTTCAATGGATGATAGAATAAAAATAAGATTAGATACGATTGTTAATGGCTATTATTTATGGGAAATCTTAGGAATACAAGACATTTTGAAGGATAAAATGCCTAAAGGTGTATCTGAAAGAGAATTTCAAAGTGGATTTTTAACAATAATTGATTCAAAAGAATTAAATGATATTGAAGCATCAAGAGGCGAAAAAGTAAAAGAAAGAAAAGCAGAAGATACATTTGCTATTGTATCTCAAAGTGGAAATATTATAGAATTGGATGAAGATGTTATAGAAGCGCAGTATTTAGGAACTAGGGATGAAAGAGTGCTTCAAGAACAAAATAGAGAAAGATGGGCTGATGGAAAACATACATTTAAACCTCAAACAGATATGACACTTGCAAGGACATCAAAATGGAGAATAAAAAATGTAGACTCTAGGTTCCAAACAAATGAAGAATGGTTTTTAGGTGTTGATTATAATGAAGATTATGTAAGAAATGGAAGTCAACCATCTGTTAGAAAATATTTAAAGGAAATATCAATTATACAAGAACCAAAATATACAGAAAGAGTATATAATAGAGATAGTGCAGAGGGAAGAACAAGACATTCAGTGGAGTATAAACTGGAAGATGTTTCTGAACCACCTCTTAATGAAGAAGAACAGAAACAACAGAATCAATTGGAAGAAAGAAATTCTGATGAAGCTTTAAATGTAAGAAAAGAACATGAAGCAGAACTAGAAAAAATAGTAGAAACTCTTACAGAAAAATACGGGGAAAACTACAGAGATGAAATTACACAAAGAGTAGAAAAGGAACATAAAAAAGGAAACGATATAGAACAAATAAAAAAGAATGTAAAAGAACAAATGGATGATATAGAAGATGAGAATTTTAGACATCCAGGAGGAAGAAACATGTAGTAAAAGCTTTATGTGAAAGGATAAAAAATGGAGAAAAATGAACTAAAAGGAATAATTGAAGCAATTTTGTTTGCAGCTGGAAGGGAAGTTTCAAGCAAAGAGTTAAGCTTAAGTTTAGAAAAATCAAAAGATGAAATTGAAGAGATAATCTACCAAATGAATTTAGAATATAAAGATAATAATAGAGGTATAGAAATAGTAAAAACAGAAGATAATTATCAATTAGCAACAAGAAAAGAATATTATGAATATGTGTATAAAATAATTGATAAAAGAAATAAGCCAAAACTTTCAAATGCGGCATTAGAAACACTTTCAATAATTGCCTATAACCCAAGAATATCAAGGGCAGAAATAGAGTCTATTCGTGGTGTTAATGTTGATGGGACAATGTACAAATTACTTGAATATGGTTTAATAGAAGAAGCGGGAAAACTAGATTTACCTGGAAAACCTATGTCATATAAAACAACAAACACATTTTTAAAAATGTTTGGATATAGCAGTTTAGATGATTTGCCAGAACTTCCAAAATATAAGTTGGATTCTAATAATCAAATTGTTATTGATGAATTAATTGAAGCAGAGGCTCCAATGCCGAGTAGGCAAGAAGAAAATTAATTGTTCGAAAAAGAACCGGTCCAAAAAGTACAAAAAAGAAAGGAAAGAATATGGGAGAAAACAAAAATTATGTAAAAGAAATAACAAATATAGATGAAGATTTTGCAAAATGGTATACAGATATCGTTAGAAAAGCAGAACTTGCAGACTATACAGACACAAAAGGATGTATAGCAATAAGACCATATGGATATGCAATATGGGAAAACATCCAAAATTATACAGATAAAAAGTTTAAAGAAACAGGAGTACAAAATACATATTTTCCAGTATTAATACCAGAAAGTTTACTTCAAAAAGAAAAAGACCATGTAGAGGGCTTTGCACCTGAAGTTGCTTGGGTTACAGAAGCTGGTGGAGAAAAATTAGAAGAAAGATTGTGTGTAAGACCAACATCTGAAACAATTATAACAACAATGTATTCAAGATGGTTAAATTCATGGAGGGATTTACCATTTGTATATAACCAATGGTGTAATGTATTAAGATGGGAAAAGGAAACAAGACCATTTTTGCGTTCACGTGAATTTTTATGGCAAGAAGGACATACAATACATGAAACAGAAAAAGAAGCAAGAGAAAGAACTCTACAAATGTTAGAAATTTATGCAGATGTTGCAGAAAATTTACTTGCAATACCAGTAATTAAAGGAATAAAGACAGAATCTGAGAAATTTGCAGGAGCTGATGAAACATACACAATAGAAGCAATGACATATGATGGAAAAGCACTTCAATCTGGGACTTCACATTATTTTGGACAAAACTTTACAAAACCTTTTGATGTAAAATTCCAAAATAGAGAGGGAAAACAGGAATATGCATATCAAACATCTTGGGGAATATCTACAAGATTAATAGGAGCCATAATCATGGCACATGGAGATAACAGAGGTCTTAAATTGCCACCAAAAGTTGCTCCAATACAGGTTGAAATAATACCTATTGCTCAACATAAAGAGGGTGTAGAAGAAAAAGTTTCGGAAATTTATGAAAGATTGAAATCAAAATTTAGGGTTGAAGCAGATTTTAGAAAACAAGTTTCGCCTGGTGTTAAATTTAATGACTCAGAGATGAGAGGAATTCCACTTCGTTTAGAAATGGGTCCAAGAGATATAGAAAATGGAGAGTGTGTATTAGTAAGACGTGATACATTTGAAAAAATAACTGTAAAATTGGATGAAGTTGAAACAAAAATTAGTGAGCTTTTGGATTTAATTCAACAAAATATGTATGATGTTTGTAAAAAAAGAATGGAAGCTAAGACAACAGTTGCTCATAATTTGGAAGAATTTGAAGCAAATATGAACAAAGAACAGGGATTTATTAAAGCTATGTGGTGCGGAAGTCCTGAGTGTGAAGCTAAAATTAAGGAATTAACAGCTGCTAAGTCTAGATGTATGCCTTTTGAAAAAGAGGATATTGGAGATACTTGTGTGTGTTGTGGTAAGAAAGCTGATAAATTTGTGATTTGGGGTAGACAATATTAAAGTGAAATTTATGTAAAAATAGCAAGAAAAATCTTGCTATTTTTTTACATTTATTGTAAAATAAAATACGCAAAAGAAGGTGAAAAAAATGAATATAAGTAAAGATGGAAGAACCTTATATTTTTCTGACGAAGAAATAGACAATGAAACAAATGGAGAGAAAAAAGTATTTGTAACAAAAAGAATAAATGGAAAAGAAAGTCATGTAAAGGCAGAAAAAAGAAAAAATATAGGCAAACACTTGGAAAATAACAAAAAAATTCAAGAAAAAGAAACCGAAGACGACGAAATATTTAGTTTTAATAGTGAACTAGTATTAGGAGTAAATGAGGCAGACTTTAAGGAAGAAAAGAAAAAAAGCAAAAAGAAAAAAAAATCAAAATCTAAAAGAGCAAAGGAAAAGAGTAAAGAAGAAAATCAAAAACAAACAAAAGAAAAGAAGGAAAGAAAACATAAAAAGAAAAAAATTAATAAAAAAATAATCGGATTTTTCAGCATAGTTATATTAATAGCGGTAATTATTGTATTAGCATTAACAGCACCGATATTTAATATAACAGATATAACGGTAAATGGAAATAATCAAATATCATCAAATATGATTATAAATTTATCAGGACTAAAAAAAGGAGAAAATATTTTTAAGTTTAATAGTAGTGTAGAGCAAAAAATAAAGGAAAATACATATATTGAAAGTGTAAACATAAAAAGAAAATTGCCGGGAACAGTAGTAATATCTGTGGAAGAAAGGCAAGTAAAATATCAAATAAATTTAATAAATAGTTATGTTTATATTGACAAAAATGGATATATATTAGAAAATTCATCAGAGAAAAAAGATGTGCCAGTAATTGTAGGGCTATCAATAAAAGAAAATGAAATGATGAATGACAAGAGACTAAAAACAGAAGATTTAGAGAAAATAAATGACATAATAAAAATCATAGATGCTGCAAAGGCAATTAATATAGATGGCCTTATAACCGAGATAAATACAGAAAATAAGGATAATTATGTTTTATATTTGGAAAGTAAGAATAAGAAAATAAATATAGGTGATATAAGTAATTTAACAAATAAAATGTTGTATGTACAAAAGATTTTGGAAAATGAGGAGGGAAAATCTGGCTCAGCATATGTAAATGGAGATTTGAGTGCGGGATTTAAACCTTATTTTAGAGAAGAGTAAATTGTTTATTTGGAGCCAGTTTTTGTGGCAGGCTCATCGGGACCGGTTCTTTTTGGTCCCGTTGTTGAAAAAATTATTTAAATAATAAAAATGGGACCAAAAAGAACCGGTCCCGATGAGGCAAAAGAAAGGACTGATAACATGAACAAAAAAGCAGAAGCTATAATACTTGGCATAGTGTGTTTTATACTAACAATAGCGATATTTATACAAATAAACACCGTAAATAACAATGGTTCAACTGTATCTGGAAGTCAAAAGCAAAATGATTTAAAGTCACAGGTACTAAAAATGAAAGAAAAATATGAAACAGAATATGTGTCACTTCAAAGGGCAGAAAAGGAGCTAGAAAAAGAAAGAGAGAGTGCAACAAGCAATAACTCTGAACTTTCAGATTTGGAAAACCAAATAAAAAATGCTAATTTAATACTTGGAAATACAGATGTAACAGGGCAAGGAGTTACTGTAACTTTGACAGATGGAAAAGGTGACCCGAGTTCAATAGACCAATCAAATTATTTAGTGCATGCTGAAAATATTTTACAAGTAGTAAATGAAATGAAAAATGCTGGAGCTGAGGCAATTTCTATAAATGGCGAGAGAATTGTGGGAACATCTGCAATATCATGTGATGGAAATGTGATTGTTGTAAACGGAAAGAAGATTAATTCTCCTATACAGATTTCTGCAATAGGTTTACAAGAATTATTAGCAACTTTAAATAGACCTGGTTCAACATTGGAGTATTTTAAAAATAATTCTGGAAAAGTTGTTGATTTTAAGAAAAATTCTAATATAGAAATTCCTAAGTTTACAGGGGTTATGAGCTTTAAGTATGCAAAGACGGTTAAGTAATAGGTGAGAAAAGATAAAATGAATAATGTTTTTGAGGTTTGCTCATAAAAGAACCGGTCCCAAACGAACAAACCAAAAGAGAGGAGTTGTAGCAATTGAAAAAAGGAAAAAGAAGCATGATTATCACAATAGGAATAGTGTGTTTCTTACTTGTAATGATAATTTTCATGCAATTTAAAGTAGTTCAAGAATCGCAAGAAACAAATATAGACTCAATGCAAGAGGCAGAACTAAGACAAGAACTAGCAAATTGGAAAACAAAATATGAAGAAACAAAGGCAAAAAATGATGAAACAACAAGTACATTAAAAACATATCAGGAAGAAAGTTCATCAGATGAAAAAACGAAAGAAACCCTAGAGGCAGAGTTAGAAAATTTAAATATGGCATTAGGAAAAACTGATGTTGAGGGAGAAGGAGTAATTATCACCTTTAGAAAAAAAGATGAAAGCGAACTTGGCGAAGATGAGAGAATAGATGAAATTACAGCAATTGATTTGGTTTATATTGTAAATAGCCTAAAAGATGCGGGAGCAGAAGCAATTTCTATAAATGATGAAAGAATTGTAAGTACTACAGATATGGCAGATGTAGGAGGTTCTATAAAAATAAATAGTAAATATTTGAGGACAGATACATATGTGGTAAAAGCTATCGGAAATAGTTCGTATTTGGAAAGTAGTTTATTTGGAAAAGGCGGATATGTTGAACAATTAGGTATAAGTGGAATAAAATCAGATATAGAAAGAAATAAAAAAGTTAGCATTCCAAAATATACAGGAGATTTTGATACAAAATATATGCAAGAAAAGGAAAGCAAGGACACAGAATAAATGAAATATATTATGAAATGGAGGTAATAAAATGTTATTTATAGCAATTTTAATAGGATGTGTATTGGGAGCAATTGTTGGAATAAATGCCCCAACAATATCATATTCATATTCAAGTTATTTGGCAATTGCAATAATTGCAGCACTTGATTCAGTATTTGGAGGAATTGCAGGTACTCTAAAAGGAGAATTTAATTTTAAGGTCTTTATATCAGGATTTTTCTGCAATAGTATTCTTTCAATGTTACTTACATATTTAGGAAACAAATTAAATGTTGATATTTATTTAGCAGCAATAGTTGTTTTTGTTGGAAGAATGTTTTTAAATTTGACAATTATTAGAAAATATTATATAGACAAATGGTCAAAAAAATATGAAGAATATAAATTGAAAAAAACAAATAAAAATCAAGAAGAACAGAAATAAGATTACATAAAATGTAACAAAATTTCCATAAAATGGAAAAAAGATATTACAAATTTGTTACAAATTTATTACAAAAATATAACAAATTCTATTGACATTTGTCTGAAAATGTAATATATATAACCTTAGAAAAAATTAAATTGAAAATATGGAGGAATTATCTTGGCAATAGGAGATATCATAGTGGGCATAAACATTGGAACAACCAAAGTTTGCTTAGGCGCTGGTGAAGTAAACAACTTTGGACAAATAGAAATAATATGTTGCACCTCACATAAATGTAATGGATTAAAAAAGGGCAAGATAGTTGATGAAGACGATATAAGTTTAAGTATTGCCAAAACTATCGAAAAAGCAGAAGAAGAAACAGAATTAAAAATAAACTCAGCTTATGTAACTATTCCAGGAAAATATGTAACAATAGTCCAAAACAGTGTACTAAAAGAAGTAAAGGACAAATTTGTAGGCATTTCCCAAAAGGATTTACAAAATGCTGTAATGCAAGTAAAAGACATAGAAATACCAGATAATAAAGTTTTAATAGATGTAGCAATAAACCAAGTAATATTAGATAACGGAAGAATAATTGCAGATCCGGTTGGAAGTTTTGCATCATCATTTACAGTAAATGCACAAGTAATACTTGCCGAAAAAGATTATATAAGAAAATTAACAAGCATATTTAAAAAAGCAGGTGTAGAAATTGATGGAATTATTCCGGTTACACTAGCAGAGAGAAATTTAGTATTAGACAAAAATGAGCTATATGACAATGTAATGTTACTAGATGTCGGAGCAGAAAATACAGATATAGGTGTATTTGAAGGAGAAGAATTCAAATACACAAATACAATTCCACTTGGAGGAAACAACATAACACATGATATAGCATTAGTACTAAGTATATCTGAACAAGAAGCCGAAAAATTAAAGAGACAGTATGGTTTAGCATTAAAATCATTTATAGATAATGACAACGAAATAATGTTAAATACATGTACAGATGAAACAAGAAGCAAGGTAATAAAAAGTTCAGAATTAATTGAAATTATGGAAGCCAGAATAGAAGAAATATTTTCAATTATAAATAAAGACATAACAAACCAAGGATTAAAATCAAGAATAAACAATGTAATACTTACAGGGCAAGGCATAACAAATATAAACAAAAGTGATGTGGCAGGAAAAATAGCACTAAATATTCCCGTAAAAATATCAACAGGAAGAGCAGTAAGTACAGTAAAGCCAGAATTCAGAACGAGTTACGCTCTAATACGATATATAGCATCAAGACCTTTTGCGAAATCGGTATCAAGTAAAATTGATACAAATTCAAAAGAAAGTTTTTGGAAAACAGTAATTTCAAGAATAAAAGAGTTTTTTTATAGCTAAGAAAAGTAACAAAGTTACAAATGCTATATATACATATTTAAGGAGGATAATAAAATTATGATGGATATTGATGATAACAGCAATTTAACAATGATGGATGGAACAGCAACAATAAAAGTAATAGGAGTAGGAGGAGCTGGAAACAACGCAGTAAACAGAATGTTGGACCAAGGAATAAAATCAGTAGACTTTATTGCTGTAAACACAGATAGACAAGCTTTACAAAAATCAAAAGCAAGTACAAAAATTCAAATAGGAGAAAAAATAACAAGAGGATTAGGAGCTGGAGCAAACCCTGACGTTGGAGCACAATCAGCTGAAGAAAGTAAAACGGAATTATCAGAAGTTCTAAGAGGAGCAGATATGGTATTTGTAACTTGTGGAATGGGTGGTGGAACAGGAACAGGTGCCGCACCAATAGTTGCAGGTTTAGCTAAAGAAATGGGAATATTAACAATAGGTGTTGTTACAAAACCATTCACATTTGAAGGAAAGAAACGTTTAGCACAAGCAGAACGTGGAATAGAAAGTTTAAAATCAAAAGTAGATACATTAATTGTAATACCAAATGACAAACTTCTACAAATAATAGATAGAAAAACATCAATGGCAGAAGCATTTTTAATGGCAGATGATGTTTTAAGACAAGGTGTACAAGGCATATCAGACTTAATTACAGTTACAGGAACAGTTAACCTAGACTTTGCTGATGTAAAAACAATAATGTTAAATACAGGTATGGCACATATGGGAACAGGACGTGCATCTGGAGAAAACAAAGCAGAAGATGCAGCAAAAGAAGCAATCCAAAGTCCATTACTAGAAACATCAATAGAAGGAGCAAGAGGAGTAATTATAAATATAACAGGTGGTGAAGATTTAGGTTTACAAGAAGTAAATACTGCTGCAGAACTTATTCAACGCAGTGTAGATCCTGAGGCAAACATTATCTTTGGTACAGTTATAGATCCAGAAATGCAAGATGAAATTAAGATAACTGTTATTGCAACAGGTTTTGATGAACCAGATGATATGAAATCTCCACTTCGTGATACTTTAGGAACTACAACATCTAAACCTTGGGAAAAGAAGGTAAGTTCAATTCCATCTAGCCAAGATTTAGGTTCATCTCAAAATGATTTGGATATACCATCATTCTTGAGAAAAAATAAAAATAAAACTTTATAATAAAAAATGCCCCATAGGGACTTTATGTTCCTTTGGGGCATTTTTTCTCATTGGGATCGTTTCTTTTCGTGAAAAGATCGTTTCTTTTTCCAACGGGACCGTTTCTTTTCGCGAAAAGAAACGGTCCTTTTACGAAAAATTTACTGCTTTTTCATTTTAGGTTTTGAAATCAAAGAGGCAATATAACCGAAAAATACAGCAGCAGCAATACCTCCAGCACTTGCTTTAAGACCACCTGTAAAAATACCTAAAAATCCATTTTGTTTTACAGCTTCTATAACACCTTTAGCCAAATTATTACCAAAGCCTGTTAAAGGGACTGTTGCACCACAACCAGCAAATTTAACAAGATATGGATATATTCCGAGTCCACCTAAGATAGTTCCAACAGTTACAAAAAGAACTAGAATTCTTGCAGAAGTTAATTTGGTTTTGTCAATTAAAATTTGACCTACAACACAAATAAGGCCACCAACAATGAAACACCTAAGTAAAAGCATCCAATCAAAATTTTGCCAAAAATCCATAATTTTAAAATCCTTTCATAAAAATATTAATTTTCTATTGCAATAGCCTGAGCAATACCGGGAATAGATTCACCTTGTTGAGAACTCATAGAATTCATTAAAGCACCAGTTGCAATAAGAAGAACTTTATTTAATTTTTTAGTCTTTAATTGTTCGAATAAATATCCCGAAAAGACACTAGCACAACATCCACAACCACTTCCACCTGAATGAGTATCCTGAGTTGATTTATCAAAAATAAGAACACCGCAATCATTGTAGACAGATTTTATATTGTATCCGGCATTTTGACACAAATCTATTAAAATATCTTTTCCAATATGTCCCAAATCTCCGAGTAAGAATTGCGTCATAATAGCTAGGTTTTCTACCAGTGTCTGAAAAATGAGTCATCAAAGTGTCAAAAGCTGCAGGAGCCATTGCTGCACCCATATTGTTCGCGTCTTTTATTCCCATATCAACAATTTTACCTGTTGTAATATGAGTAACTTTTGGCCCATCGCCATTTTTTGCAAGTATAGCTGAACCACATGCTGTAACAGTCCATTGTGCAGTAGGAGGTCTTTGATTTCCAAGTTCTAGTGGAAACCTGAATTGCCTTTCAGAACTACAAAAATGGCTCGAAGCACAGCACATTGCATAATTTATGCCACTTTCAACAAAAACAGAGGCTAGCTGCATCCCCTCAACAAAAGTAGAACATGCGCCAAAAATTCCGTAAAATGGGACATTTAATTCTCTAAGTCCAAAACTAGAAGAAATACATTGATTTAGTAAATCACCTGCAAAACAGTATTCTATTTTGTCAGATGAGATACCAGATTTAGACATTAATGTATTTACAGTTTCTTTTACGATTTTACTTTCTGCTTTTTCCCAGCTTTTTTCACCCCACATTTCATCTTCTAAACATTGGTCAAAGTATTTAGCAAGTGGACCATTTGCTTCTTTAGGACCTGCAATACATGCTGTTTGCAAGATTGTAGGAGTGGTATCAAATTTTATTGTTTGTTTACCTAATTTTTCCATAATAATTATCAATTCCTTTCTTTTTTTCATTGGGACCGTATCATTTCGCGAAAAGAAACGGTCCCAATACGAAAAGCTACACTAAAACACCATTGCAATTAAACAAAAAATAAACAATTCCAACGATTATAGAAGTCGAAATTCCATAAACCAAAACAGGACCTGCAACAGTAAACATTTTAGCACCAACTCCCATAATATATCCCTCAGATTTATATTCCATAGCAGGTGCAACAATAGAATTTGCAAAACCTGTTATAGGAACCAATGAACCTGCACCTGCAATTTTTCCTATTTTATTAAAAATATTAAGAGCGGTTAAAAAAGCACTTATTGCAATTAAGATGATTGAAACAATAGTACCACTTGAAACTTCATCTAAACCTTTATATAAGCAAAATGAAAAGATAACTTGTCCTACTGAGCAAATTAGACCACCAACCCAAAATGCATTAAAGCAATTCTTTAGAATAGGAGAGTTAGGGGATTTTTGATTTACATATTCTTGATAATTTTTTTGAGTATCTAATGGATTAGTCATATTTGAATTTATTCCTTTCTTTTTTCGTATTGGGGACGGTTCTTTTCGCGAAAGGAACCGTCCCCAATACGAAAAATATTATATAAATATTATTCCTTTATTTATGAAAAATATACAAATCATCGAAAATAGATGTCACAAAAAAATATTACAAAAAACAGAAATATTACAACAATATTACATTTGTATTACATTTTGAGCAAAGGTATTGATTTTAGATAAAAAAACATATAGAATAAAAAGTGAAATAAGAATTAAAGAAAAAAATCAAGGAGCGAGAAAATGCAAAATTGTTTAGGAATATATATAGAGAACAATTTAATTAAATATGCTAAAGTTTCTAAAGATAAAGACACATTTAAAGTAGAAACTTATGGAATAAAGTTTTTCGACAATTTGGATGAAACAATAAAGAAAATTGTTGAAGAAACATTTAGTTTTAATACGCCTATAGCTATAAACCTTTCAAATGAAAGATATTTATATTACAACATTTTTGCGTTACTGTCAAAAACAGATGTACAAAAGACGATTGAAACAGAGTTTGAAACTTTTTGTGATGAAAACAAGTATAATCAAAAGGCATTTGAAACAAGATATGCGTTAGTTCCAAATGTAGAAGATAAAGAAAAAATAAAGGCAATCCAAGTTATAGTAAATAAGATTGAATTAAATAAACAAAAACAATATTTAGAAAAACATAATCTTGCAGGTATAGTACCAATAGGAACGGCAATAGCAAGTATTGCTAAACTTGAAAAAAAAGAAAATGTTTTAATTGTTAATATGGAAGAAAAAACAACAATAACATCAATATATGATAGACAAATATATGATGTAGAAACAATAGATCACGGAAGCCAAGAAGTGCTTGAGAAAATAAATCGAATTGAAAATTCAATGAGTAAATCATATGAAATTTGCAAAGAAACAACAATATATACTGCAAATGTAATTGATGATGTAAAAGAACAACCACATCTAGAAAATATAGTACCGACATTATATCAAATCGGACAAAAAGTAAAAGAAATAGTAGAAAATGCTCCAGTAAAAATATCAACAATATATTTAACAGGAACATTATCAGTAATAAACAATGTAGACTTATATTTTCAGGAATTTTTACCTATAGCAGATTGCAAGATTTTGAAGCCAAGCATAATCGAAGGAAATGTAACTCAAATAAATATAAAAGATTATATAGAAGTAAATAGTGCAATTTCACTTGCAATGCAGTCATTGGGCGAGGGAGCGCAAGCATTAAACTTTAAAAAACAAAATATAAAAGACAAAATAAAACAATTAGTAAATTTGGATATTTCGGTTGGAAAAAACAAAAATCCTAAAGAAAAGAAAGAAAGCAAAATTGGAAAAAAACTTTCAAATGTATCAATTGATTTTTCTTTTAAAGGAGCGTTGGACAAGACAGAAGTAATGCTAATTAGAGTAGCTGTTGCAATAATATTAATAAACATTATATATATAGTATTTTCGAAGGTATTATTCAATCAAATGAATAAAAAACAAACAGAAGTAGAAACATTAATATCAAGCGAAAATTCTGAAATTGGCAAAATAAGTTCAGATACAAATTCTTTGAATTCGAAAAATACTAAATATACGGCAATGACTGAAGAATTAAAAGCTATAAATGATAAAATAAGTAATATTGCAGAAATGAAAAACTCAATTCCAAACTTACTAAATCAAATAATGTATACAATTCCAGAAGGAGTTCAACTTACATCAATTCAAAATACAACAGGAAAGAAAATATCTATTATTGCACAAGCAAACGACTATGACCAATTAGGATATTTTATTGCAAAAATAAAAACCGCTGGAATATTAAATGATGCTGTTTCTTCTAGCAGCCAAAAAAGTGGGGATATAGTTACAGTTACAATAGAAGGAGAGTTACCATGAGAAAAATTTTAATAAGTATATTGGTTTGTTTATTATTAATTGGTTCTGCATTCTTTATGGTAAATGGTATAAGTAAATTAAATATAAAAGGAATAAAGGCAATTGACGAAAAAAATAGTCAAATTAATCAAAAAATTTCAGATTTATCAAATGCAATTACTGTTACTTATGCAAATACAGAATCAAATTTAAATCGTGCGGCAAATACATTACAAAATAGTAAAACAGAATATGAAAATCAAGCAGCATTGTCAGATACGCAAAACCCAAGTTATGTTTCTCAACTTGAAGCATATGATATAGACTATTTATGGACAAAATTAGGAAATTATGCTAGAAATGAAAATGTAGTTATAAAGATAGAAGTAGTTTCAACAGGTTCAAGCAAGAATTTATATACTTTAAATTTCACAGTCACAGGAAACTATGTAAATATTACAGATTTCATTTATGAAATTGAAAATGACTCAAAATTAGGATTCAAAATTGATGAATTTAAAATGGGAGATGCTGGAGACAATAAATTAATGTCAACATTCGCATGTAAAGAAATACCAATAAATGTTGGAACAATAGACAAACAAGTGAATAATGATACAAATAATACACAAAATAATACTAAAGGAACGGAAAATACAAATTCGACAGGAAATAGTACTACAAATACAACTGGAAATACAACAAGTTCAAATACAAATACATCTGGTAGCGTTAATACGACGGGAAACAGTACGACATCAAGCTCAAGTTCGAATACTAGCTCATCAAGTTCATCATCTAATGATATAATGAGCTATGCAAATTAAGGAGGTAAAAATGGAAAAAGTTATAAAAGAAATAATCATAATGTTACTTATATGTTTATTAACGATGTTAATTTTAGCTATAGCTTTGTACAAATACATTCCTAATAGAAAAAATGTACCAGAGGTAGTTAAATATACAGCATCTGAAGATGTACAAGACTTACTATCAGATAATATAGATGCACAAAATGACAGTGATAAAGTTGTATTAACTTATGATGTAACAGCAAGTGATTTAAGTGGATACCAAAGTGCAAATACTTATGTACCAGGAAAATCAAATCCATTTGCAGTAGCATCTAAAGCAACAGCTACGACAGATGAAAATAATGATAGTGATGGAAATAATAGTGTTTCAAGTAATGAACAAAAAAATCCAAACAATTCAAATGAAAGTACAGCACCTAGTATTTATAAAAACAATGGTACTAAATAAATTAGATATTAATATTATATTGGCTTTTAGCTGATATATTTACAATAAAATATTCAAAAGAGAGGGGGGAAAAACAAATGAAAAATAACAAAGGTATAACACTTATCGCATTAGTTGTTACCATTATAGTTCTATTAATTTTAGCTGGTGTTTCAATAGCTATGTTAACAGGACAAAATGGTATATTAACAAGAGCAAGTGAATCTTCTTATAAATCAAAATTACAAGATGCTGCTGAAACTATTAGTTATGGTGCTTCTGAAGCAATTACTAGCTACTATAACAAAGCATATGTAGATTCATCAGCTACAGGTGAGGCATCACCACTTGAAGCTATAATAAGTGCATATAACACAACAGCAATTGACTCAAATGTTACAAAAAATCCAACAACTGTAACATATTCTGCAAGTACAGCATCATATGACGTTCAATTAGAATTTAATGGACATCACAAAAAAGGAACAATAACAAAAAACGGAATCGAATGGAAAGCAGTTGACGCTAACTAATTAGATTCCAATAATAAAAGCATATGCATGCTATATGCATATGCTTTTATTAAAAAATAAAAAAGGAAAATGCAAAAATGAACATATTTTTATATATAATAATATTTATAATGGGAACATTATTCGGCAGTTTCTATACACTTGCCGTATATAGGATACCAAGAAAAATAGACATAGTTACAACACACTCATTTTGTCCTAACTGTAATCATAAATTAGGATTTTTCGAGTTAATTCCGGTATGGAGTTACATATTGTTAGGCGGAAAATGCAAAGAATGCAAGCAAAAAATAAGACCAAGATATTTTATTTTAGAATTTTTGTCAGGAGTTGCATTTGTTATAATAGCATATTGTTTGAAAATAGATGCTTATAATATGGAATTAGGAAAAATTATCGAATTTGGATTTATAGCTTTATATTTGGTTGCAATATTCATAATAGCAGGAATTGATAAAGAATACAAAAGGATTGAAAGAGGAGTATTATACTATGGTTTGATGGTATCATGTTGCTACATAATATATCTATGCATAATGGGTCAGACTAGTATATATAGATATGTGATGTATTTAATCACATTAATAATATTATTAATTATAGATAGTGAAACACAAATAAAAAAAGCACAATCTAGCTATTTATTAGAAATATTAATGCTAATTGTAATTATGGCAATAAATACAGGAATAATAGTTACAAATGCCTCAATAGTAGTAACATTTTTATCAATTTTTATTACAAAAATAATTTATAACATAAGAAATAGTTTAAACAAATTTAGAAAAGAACAAAAAAATATAACTGAAGAAATATATAAATTTGGTTACCTTTTTAGTATAACAAATGTAATCTTATTTATAGGAAAATTATATTTTATTAATCATATGTAGAGGGAAAAATGAAAATAAATCTAAAAGAAAATAAAGGTTTTGCAGGTATAGATATTTCTATATCAATGATAATTATACTAATATTTATTCCAACCATATTTGGTATTGTTTATAATATGGGAAAAACGAATGCTGAAGAAAAAAGAAAATCAACAGCTACGAGTATAGCATCAGATGTACTAGAAATTATAAAATCTGAGAATTATATAGATGTTGATGTTCAAAATAGTCAATTAAATAATGATATTGCAAATAAATACGAATCATCAACATACAAAAATACCAAAAAAGAAGAAAGTGGATATAATTATATATATTACTCTTATTTAGGAAAAGATGGTGAACACTATCAAATACAAATAGGAATAAAAAATTATTATCCGAGTGATACTGATACACAAGATTTAATAAAACAAGTGAAAGTAAGAGTATTTTATATTTCGGGAGATACTGTTAAAGACATCGATATAGGTATGATTGTGCAAAATACATAAAGGAAAGGAATATTGAAATTGAAATCAAATAGAGGAGTAACATTAACATCTTTAATTATTTATATAATAGGTTTGGTAATTGTTATTGCTTTAATGGCAAATCTTTCAGGATATTTTTTTAAGAATTTATCAAATGTAACAATGAAACAAAATGCGGAAGAGCAATATTCAAGTTTTTTATCATATATAACAAAAGATGCTAATTCAAATAATTTAATAAATGTTCAATCAAGTTTAGAAGGCAAAGATTGCATAATATTTCAATTTGATGATGAAACCGAACATCAATATATTGTCCAAGATGAAAACTTATATTATATAAGTATAGAGGGTGCAAATGAAAAAAAAATAGTTTTGTGTGAAAATGTTTCTACATCAGGTAATAATGTATTTACTTATGCAGATTCTAAAATTGATATTAATTTTAATATATGCGAAACAAACTTTTCTGCGAGATTAAATGTAAAAATATAATTTAAACAAAAGAAAGGATAAATTAGTTATGGAATTAAAAAGAAAACAACCATTAGGAATTGAATTAGTTAGAAGAGGAGTTGTTAGTGGAGATGCAATAGAAAGAGCGCTTGCATATCAAACAGAACACCCAAATAAAAGACTTGGGGACATTTTGTATATTTTAAAAGAAGCAGATGCAGACAAACTAGCAACTGAAATTGGCGACATTATAGGAACAAAAGGAATATATTTAACAGATTCAAAAATAGGAATAGAGCCAACAGAATATTTACCATTAGATATGATGAAAAATTACAAGGCCATTCCATTTGATATAGAATCTGGAAAAATAAAAATTGCATTTGCAGATATTGCCAATAATAAAGACAACATAAAAAGTGTAAAAATGTTAGTTTTAAATAAAGGTCTTGTTATGGAACCATACATGGCATTTGAAACAAATATTGATGAATATTTTACAAGATTTGAAGAGGTTTCCACTACAGTAATGGATAATCTTGAAGAAACAGAATCTGTAACTGATTTAGTTGACAGTATAATAAAACTTGCAATAGAAAAAAGAGCATCAGATATTCATATAGAGCCACAGGTTGATTCTGTAAGAGTACGTTTTAGAATAGATGGACAATTATTTGTTATGGCAAATATAGGAAAAGAAAAACAAGCACAATTAATAGGAAGATTAAAAGCTATATCAAATATGCATCAAGAAAAACAAGAATCTCAAGATGGTAGAATTTTATTATATAATGACTATAATATTCGTGTATCATCACAAAAAAATATTCATGGCGAAAAATTTGTTTTAAGAATGCTTAAAAAAACCGAAAGCATAAAAAATATATTTGAGCTAGGTTTCCCATATGGAGAAAAAGAGTTAAATAGAGCTATAAACAAGAAAAACAGTGTAACAATAATGGCAGCACCAACAGGAGAAGGAAAAACAACAACACTTTATAGTATATTAGATTATTTAAAAAGTGATGACATAAATATAACAACAATAGAAGATCCGGTTGAAATAAGAATTCCTGGATTAAATCAAATAGAGGTAGATAAAAATACACGATTTGCTGATAGTTTGAGAACAATTTTAAGACAAGACCCAGATGTAATACTAGTTGGAGAAATTAGAGATAGAGAAACAGCAGAAATTGCAATAGAAGCAGGACAAACAGGACATTATGTATTATCAACAATACATACAATAGATGCAATAGAAGTAGTAACAAGATTAAGAAAAATGGGACTTTCAGATTATGACATCGCAAGTACAGTTGGAACAACAATTTCACAAAGATTGTTAAGAAAAATTTGTCCACACTGTAGAAGAGAAAGAGAATTTACAGATTATGAAAAAGAAGTAATAAAAAAGATAGGCGAAAAATATGATTATGAATTCAATATAGATGGTGCAAAAACATATGATGCAGTAGGTTGTGATAAATGTAACAATTCGGGATACTTTGATAGAACAGGAATATTTGAAGTATTAAATATAGATGAAGAATTGAGCCAGTTAATTATGGAAGGAAAATCTAGTATTGAAATTAGAAAAAAGGCAATGGAGAAAAACTACAGACCATTAATTGTAGATGGCGTAAATAAGGTTATAAAAGGTGAAACAAACCTTAGTGAATTAAACAAAAAATTAATAATATTTAATAGTTTATAGGAGGATTAACAAATGATTAATGTTGGCAAAGTTTTAGATGAGGCAATCGAAAAAGATGCATCAGATATACATTTTATAGTAGAAAATAAGCCTATGCTAAGAATTGCAAGGGATTTAAAACCAGCTGAATGTGGTGAAGTTTTAACAGAAGAGGATATGAATGAAATATATGATTTTTTAGTAAAAGGAAATATAGAAGCAGATAAAGTATTTCAAGAAACAAGAAAGCTAGATACACTTTTAGAATATGCAGACCTTCGTTTTAGAGTAAATATATCATCAACAGATGGTATTCCAATTGCAACTTTAAGAATTATAAAAAATACATTACCATCTTATGAGTCATTAGGAGTTCCAGATATAGTAAGAAGAATGACATATCAACCACAGGGGCTAATTCTTGTTACTGGTAAAACAAACTCTGGTAAAACAACAACATTAAATGCATTAATAAATGACATAAATGAAAATCAAAATAGAAAAATATTAACTCTTGAAAACCCAGTAGAATACAAACATCATTCTAAAAAATCATTAATAGTTCAAAAAGAAGTAGGACTAGGAAGAGATACATTAAGTTTCCATGAAGGTGTTAAAAACTCTTTAAGAGAGGATTGCGACATCCTTGTAATAGGAGAGATTAGAGATAAAGTAACAATGGAAGCTGGAATAGAAATGGCAGAATCTGGTCACTTGGTTATAGGAACGCTACATACAAAATCATGTGCAGAAACAATAGATAGAATGATAAACTTTTATGAAGTAAGAGACCAAGCACAAATAAAATATATGTTATCATCAATTTTAAAACTTGTAGTATCACAAAGACTATTACAAGGAACAGATGGAAAACTAGTATTAATTCCAGAGGTAATGGTTGTGGATAATATAGTTTCGGGTATAATTAGAAAAGAAAAAATAAGTGTATCAGAAATAGAAGATGCAATACAAAGTGCATCAGAAAAAGGAAGTATAGGTTTAATAAACTCATTGGCTAAATGTTTTGTTGATGGAAAAATAACATTAGAACAAGCAAAAGCACAAATAGAAGAGAAAAACATAGAAATATTAAATAGAACAATAATGCAAATGAAAATAAAAAAAGACAGCGGAATGGCAGGAATGAATGGTTTAAGATATTAAATCCAAAAAACATTATTTGTAGAAAGGAGGATATGTTAGTTGAAATACTAGCATAAACTAGATTAATGGCAACATTTAGTTATAGAGCTTTAACCGAAGATGGAAGAATAGTTTCAAACAGAGTTGAAGAAGGAAATAGACTAACTTTAGTAAGAAAATTAAAAGCAAATGGTTTATATCCAATATCTATAGTACAAAGAAATGCAAAAAGAACCAAGATATTGAAGAAAAAGAAAAGGAATATATCAAACATCCAAGATGTACTAGATGATGTTAATACAACAGTTGTTTTAAATGATAATAGAAGAAAACTTTCTGTAAAAGATAAAATTAATATGTATTTAGGTACAGAAGAAAAAGTTACAGAAAGGGACATATCAATTTTTACACAAAACTTTTATCTACTAAAAAAAGCAAATTTCAATAATGTACATGCATTAACAACAATAATAGATAGTACAGAAAATATGACTCTTGTAGAGATACTAGAAGATATTTTAGCAGGAGTTGAAGCCGGAGATTATATGTATAAAACAATGGAATATTATTCAAATGTATTTCCATATATATATATAAACATGATAAGAGTAGGAGAACTATCAGGTTCACTAGAAAATGCATTATTGCAAGCAATAGAATATTTAGATGGCTCTGCTAAAATAACAAAAAAGTTAAAAGGAATATTAATTCCAAATATTGCTCAATTTGTATTATTAATTATCATGTTATTTGTTGGAACACTAGTTGCACTACCACAGATAGACAAAGTATTTGAAGATGTTGGAACATCAACCAAATTACCCGCGATAACAGTTTGGTTTCAGGGAGTTGTCAATTCGATGATTAAATATTGGCCAGTACCGACATTTATAATTGTAGCAATAGTAGTTGTAATAGTTGCTTATATACAAACACCAAAAGGAAAATATAAGTTCCATTATTTTAAATATACTATGCCTATATTTGGAAAACTAATATTTTCATTAGATTTTTCAAGATTGATGAAAGCAATGCTTTTAAACTTGAAAAATGGGATGAGAATACAAGAAGCCTTGGATGTAAGTAAAAACGTAGTAAGCAATTATGTTATGTTATCAATAATTGAAAATGCATTAAAAAATATATTAATTGGACAGTCATGGATTGAACCTTTTGAAAAATCAGGTTTAGCATCCTCAATGATTACAGAGATGCTAAAAATAGGTATGCAAACTGACCTTTCAGAAATGATGGAAAAATTGGTTGAATATATGGAAATAGATATAGACAATACTATGGAAGCAATTATGAAAACACTACCACAAGTAATGTATGCTATTGTTGGTATAGTTTTAATATTCTTTGTTATAGTAGTTGTCGTACCAATGATACAAGTTTACATGGGAACTTTCTTATTCGATGCATATTTGTCATAATTAATTTTATTTATGGAATGAGCCGGCCGGCTAGCAATATAATTTGTTTGCTAGTTGACCGACTTTACTAATTTAATTTTTTTAAGGAAGGAATTGTTTTATGAACAATATAAATGTTGGAATTGACCTTGGTGGAAGCCATGTTGCAATCGGTGTTGTTGACAATAATGGAAGAATTTTGGAGCAGTTTGAAAAAGACTTTACAGTAAAGGAGAAAGAGAATCTTTTGCCTGTTGCAGTAAGGTATATTGTAGATACACTTAGAGAATTAAAGCAAAGGTATGATTTGTTAGAATTTGGTTTAGGAATGGCTGGGGCTATTTGTAATGGTGTCATTTTGAGGTCTGTTAATTTGGGTGTAGAAAATTATGATATTAAGACAGAACTTGAAAGTAAGACCGGACTTTCTGTACATATAAAAAATGATGCCAAATGTGCGGCTCTTGCTGAATATAAGTATGGTGATATAAAACAGTTTAATAATATAGTTTTTTTAACATTAGGAACAGGTATTGGCGGTGCAGTTATTTATCATGGTACTTTAATGCATAGTGATTGTACTGAAGGTTATGAGCTTGGACATATGATAATAAAGGCTGGCGGCTTGCCCTGCAGATGTGGCAAGAAAGGCTGTTTTGAAACTTATGGTGGTATTTTGGCTTTTAAGAGAAAGGTTATTGATAGACTAAATTTGTCTCATGATATTCCCGGTTCTGAACTTAGAAGTATAATGGATAGTTCTATTGATAAAATAGCAGATATTATTGAGGAATATATTGATGATTTGTCTATTGGAATTTCTAATTTAATTAATATTTTTGAACCTGATTGCATTGTTATTGGTGGCGGTTTTGCTAGATATGATTATATGCTTTTGGATAAGTTGAAAGATAGATTGGTGAATTCTAATTTGTTGTTTAATAGAAGAGATAATATTGAGATTAGGGTGGCTAGGTTTGGCAATGATGCCGGTATTATTGGAGCGAGTCAGTTGTGATTTTTCTGATTGGGGACGGTTCTTTTTGCAAAATGTCCCATTGGGACCGTTTCTTTTCGCGAAATGATCGTTTCTTTTTACGAAAAAGATGGAATTTTGGGACGAAAAATTTGTTGAAAAAAATTTGAAAAAAGTATTGACAAATTTGGGGATAGGCTTTATAATTAAAAACGTGCTTGAGGAAAGCATATTTGGGCAGGTGGTCGAGTGGTTAATGGCACCAGACTGTGGTCTTTGGTAACGAACACCTAAATTTGCAGCTCATATAAGTGATTATATGATGATAACTAGGCTAATTCGGGGAAGTCTTAACAGGTTAGGCTGATGATAATCCCGAGCTAGGAAAGAAATTTCCGAGTGTAGAGACTTTATACCTGGTATCTCAAAAGAGATAAAGAGAAAGTCCAGACTACAAACATTTAAAATGGTAGTGAAAACTATAGTAGTAAGAAATCTGGCCGCGAGAGCGTACGATGGTTCGAATCCATCTCTGCCCACCAAGACAAGTTTTCGTCGAACTTTTTGAAAGTCTTGATATAACTTAATTCCAAGACAACAAAAATTTTGATGAACACAAAAATCTTAAACCGTTTCAAAAGAAACGGTCTTTTTTTGACCAAAAATATTGAAAAAAGGAGGTTTTTGTGGTATTATGTTACATATAATTAAAAAAGAAATCAATATGAGTAAAGAATTACTCTCTAAAATTGAATGGACTTGCAAAATGAAAAAGGTTAAACCAGAAATTATCAATGGTACCTTAAGAATTGTGGAACATACTAATTTAGCATATGTAGAGCCACACAGAGTAATTATTAAAGATAAGCTGTACTTATTCTTTAATGAGCAAGATTACTTTTACATAGATAGTTTGGAAAATAAATATCCACTATCAAAATTTAATGAATACATAACATAGCAAGTCAAAATGTTGATATTTTAGAGTTTTTAAAAAATTGTACTATATTGATTTATTAATTATATTTAAAAGAAAAAATAGAGATAGTTAAAACAATAAATAAAAACTTTAAAGTGTCAATAGCTAAGCCGATATGCTATGTGGCACTTTTTTTAGTGTCTTTCTATATTCATTAAAAGAAGGAGGTAATGTTGTAATGAATGAAGAAAGAAAAGTCGCAGGAATTTATATTCGTGTAAGTACAGAAGATCAGGCAAGGGAAGGATTTAGTTTAGGAGAACAGGAGGAAAAGCTAAAACAACTTTGTGAATATAAAGATTATAAAATTTACAAAGTTTATAAGGACGCAGGAATATCCGCAAAAGATATGGAACACAGACCAGCTTTTCAGCAGATGCTAGAAGATATGCGAGCAGGTAAAATCAATTATATTATTGC
>CAKPNI010000011.1 GCA_934168355.1 uncultured Clostridia bacterium | reverse complement strand
TTGCTCCTTCTATTCATACCATTCAAGCTCGTAATTTGAAATTTTAACAATATCGCCTTCTTTAATTCCTTGTTTTTTAAGTTCCGCTTCTACTCCAAGGTTTACTAAGTTTTTGTGTAGATAATACATAGATTCATTGTCATCTATATTTATTCTTCTAATTAATCTTTCAACCGCCTCGCCTTTAACTTCAAATTCGTTATTATTTCTTGTAACTATAAATTCATCTTTTTTATCATCTAATGTATATACCATTTTTTCTTCAGTTTCGTATAACTCTTCTTTTGGAAGTGTTTTTAATGTTTTTGATACATAGTCTAGAAGTTCTTTTACACCTTCGCCTGTACTGCTTGATATTTTAAATATATCCATATTGTTTTCTTTTGCTAGTTCTTTTAATTCTTGATATAGTTCATCATTTGCAACATCTGCTTTACTTGCAACTATAATTTGTTTCCTTGATGCCAATTTTTCACTATATTGTTTTAATTCTTCATTTATAATTCTGAAATCATCTTTTGGATTTCTTCCTTCCATTCCTGAAATATCTATTACATGTAAAAGTAGTCTTGTCCTTTCTATATGACGCAAAAATTGTAAACCTAAGCCAACTCCTTGACTTGCTCCTTCTATTATTCCCGGAATATCTGCTATTACAAAGCTTGACCCATCTTTTGCTTTTACAACTCCTAAATTAGGCTCTAATGTTGTAAATTGATAGTTTGCAATTTTAGGTCTTGCATCTGTTACTGTACTTAAAAATGTTGATTTTCCTACATTTGGGAATCCTAGTAAACCTACATCTGCTAATAATTTTAATTCTAATATTACTTCTTTTTCTTTACCCGGTTCTCCATCTTCAGCAAATCTTGGAACTTGTCTTGTTGGTGTTGCAAAGTGTTGATTTCCTCTTCCACCTCTTCCACCTTTTAGCACACATTCTACTTGGTCTGGGTTTGATAGGTCTGCTATTATTTTTCCTGTTTCTACGTCTTTTATTATTGTACCTATTGGAACTCCAATGTAAATATCCTCTCCAGATTTTCCTGTACATCTTGCTCCACTTCCGTTTTCTCCGTTTGTGGCTTTGAATTTTTTGTTGTATCTAAAATCTATTAGGGTATTTTTGTCTTTGTCGACTTTGAAATATACGTTTCCACCTTTTCCTCCGTCTCCTCCGTCTGGGCCTCCTGCTGCTACATATTTTTCTCTTCTGAATGATATTGCGCCATTTCCTCCGTTTCCGGCTTTTATTATTATTTTTGTGTAATCTGTAAACATTATTTTTTATTCCTTTCTTGGTTGGTTATATACTTTTGATTCTTATGGTTTGGTTTTTCTGGTATAGTCATCTGCAACAATCCTTTTTGTAATAATGGTTTTAAATATAACAATGTAAAATTTCTTTTATGTTTATAGTCCATATATTCCATTATTTCTTTTTTACTATGAGGTTCTTTGCAAAAATTTAATATGGTAATTTCTTGTTCATTTATCTTGGTCAGTTCTTGGTCGGTTCTTGGTCGTTCTTCTTTTTCATCTTCAAACCCATCATGTACAAATATAGTAGTAATAAAATAATCTCTTGTTTCATTTGTCTCAAATTCCGGCTCTCTTGAACCATTATTCTTTAAAGCTCTTTTTATTTTAGGAATTCCCGTATTTCTTCCTTCTGTTAATTTTAATTCCTTTAAAAAATCGCCAATTCTACGATTTCTATATTTCCTTGCAATCATATTTTTATTTTCAATTGATTTTTCACTTATTGAACGGTCTGGTCCCGGATAACTTACAATATGAATTCTATCTTCCATTATTCTTACTTCAACTGGCTCTCTCACATCATATCCTCTATGGTAGACTGCATTTACTAAAGCTTCTTCTATTGCTTGATAAGGGTAATTAAAAAATCTTTCTGCTTCTGCTTGTCCGTCAATTTTTAAAATTTTGCCATTGTACTCTGCAACATCTACTATCGGAATATATGATGGTTGGATTAATTTACATTTTGCCAATAACTCTTTTTGAATTTTATCAACTTCAGATAATTCTAGTCCTATTACCGGCATTTTTGGTCTACCATTTTCTTCTTCAATACCAATTAATATATATCCACCACCCCAGTTATCTATATCATTTGCAAAAGCCGTAATTGTATGCATAATTGGTTCTGGATTCCAATTCTTTTTTAATTCTAATCTTGCATTTTCTACTATATTTTCATTTAAAATATTTTCTATGCTTGTTGGTAATTTCATTTTTTCACCTCACTCCGCTTTTTTATAATTTCTCTTCAAAATACTAATAATAGCTATTTTACCACAAAAAAATGAAAAAATAAAGCTTTCTTTTAAAATTCAACTTTCAAAAAATTTGATATATTTTCAAATTTGATGTATAATATATGTATAAAATCCAAAGGAGGAATGCATATGAAAAACATAATTTTTGAGGAAACATTTCGTTCAGTGTTCCCTCAGCCAACACGAAAGGCAGCTGAACGGGTACTAAACAGTATCCGCGAAGCTCATCCAAATCACTGTGGTTGGGTCGAACTCGACGCTTATATCGAGTCGACGCCAGATGGGTACATTGCCGTACGGCACCATGCCAAGTACAAGTGAGTAACCCAAAAAAGATATCAAAAAGTTAGTTTCTTTTACACTTTTTGATATCTTTTTTTATTAATATCTTATCTCTTATTCATTGACAAACTCCCACCTCTTAACATATAATATCTAAAGAAAATTTTTCTAACCGAAAGGAGAAAAAATCATGAATAAAACCTACAAACTAGCCATAGTAGGCGCAACAGGCTTAGTTGGAAGAACAGCCTTAAAAATACTAGAAGAAAAAAACTTGCCAAATTTTGAATACAAACTATTTTGTTCAAAAAAATCAGCAGGTACAAAAATAAAATTTTTAGGAAAAGAATACATAGCCCAAGAATTAACAGAAAACTCATTTGATGAAGGCTTTGACTTTGCAATATTTTCAGCAGGTGGAGATACTTCAAAAAAATTCTCACCAATAGCTGCAAGCAAAGGATGTATTGTAATTGACAATAGTAGTACTTTTAGAATGGAGAAAGATGTACCATTGGTTGTACCAGAAGTAAATCCAGAAGACATAAAACAAAACCACGGAATTATTGCAAATCCTAATTGCTCTACAATTCAAGCGGTAGTTTGCTTAAAGCCTCTTGATGATAAATACAAAATAAAAAGAATTGTATATTCGACATATCAAGCAGTTTCAGGTGCAGGAAAAAATGGATTAGAAGATTTGCTTAACAAAGCATCAGCTGAAAATCTAAAAAAATTCCCACATCCAATATACAATAATTGTTTGCCACATATTGATGTATTTATGGAAGATGGTTACACCAAAGAAGAACATAAAATGATTAATGAAACAAGAAAAATTTTGGGCAAACAAGATATAAAAATAACTGCTACAACTATTAGAGTCCCAGTTGAAAATTGCCATGGAGAGTCAATTAATATTGAATTCGAAAATGACTTTGATTTAACAGAAGTTAAAAATATCCTAAAAAATGCACCCGGTGTTGTCCTTTATGATGACCCACAAAATAATATCTATCCATTAGCTACTATCGCAAATGGAACAGATGATGTTTATGTTGGAAGAATCAGACGTGATTTCAGTCAGCCAAATACTTTAAATTTATGGTGTGTAGCTGATAATATCCGTAAAGGTGCAGCAGCAAATGCTATTCAAATAATGGAAAAAATTATAGAAAATAACAAATAAGAATACAAATGAAAGGATTTTCTTATGAATATAGAAAAAGATTTAGTAAAAGACGGAATTGTTGTTACCGAAAAAATAGATACTGATGTTATTTTAAAAATCACAAAAAGTATATCTAAAAAAATAGTCGAAACCTTTCCAAATTTTAACTTAAATGCAGATGATATATTTTCAAAACTTTTTAGTTTAAATATGTATAAGGCAAATATGCCAGAGGGAATGGCAGAAGCAAATTATTGCTATAAAAATTCTTCTATATATTTCAATTCTCACATTGCAAATGAAGATTTAGAGGAATTTGCAATTCATGAGTGTTTGCATTTTTTACAAGAAGTTAAAGACGAAAATGATAAAATTATTAAAATGGGATTATCAACATATCATGATTCAAAACCTATTGGTACCGGCTTAAATGAAGCTGCAGTTCAATATATCGCTGCCAAAATAATAGGCATCGAACCAGATTTTGAAAAATATTATGATATAAATATTTATACACCTAGCCCATCTTATTACCCTGTTGAATGTGCTTTACTTAATGAGCTTATCTTTCTTGTTGGTGAAGATGTGTTATTTAAGAGTACCTATTTTTCAACTGATGATTTTAAAAATAAGATTATCAGCCATACATCAAAAAATACTTTTAATAAAATCCAAAAGACTTTTGATGATATATTGAAATTTGAAGAAAACATCATTATTTTGAATAATAAAATTTTTGAGAGTAATAAGGAAAATAAATTTCAAGATAAAGTTTTAAAATATAGAGAAAAAATAAAAAATTCGTATATTGCTTGTCAAAATTTGATTGTTAAGGAATTTTTTGATAAAGAGTATAAAAATATTAGTAATTTAGAGGAACTAGATAGCTTTAGAAAACGTATTAGTAAATTTGATAAATATGTTGGCAAAGTTTCTGGATATGTTTTTTATGAAAATTATTTTATTGAAATGATGAATAAATTAGAACATAAATCTAGTGTCTTAGAAAATGGCGGTATTGAGACTGCTATTGATAATCCAAGTAATTTTATTTTTAGATTTTTAGATAAAATTAAATCTTGGATGGGGTTTAAGCATTTAGATGAAAAATAAAAGTATAGGCATACAAACCTATACTTTTATTTTTGTAAACTATCCAAACAAAATACGCTATATAAAGGAATGCATTTTATATTGTTTTCAAATCCAAAGTTTTTAGTTGATATTCTTATAGAATATGGTACTTTATAATTTTTTACAAATACATTCAAACTCTTAGCTCTTGTATGATTTCCCGATTTTACTTCAATTGGAATAATGTTTCCATTTTTATCCTGTACAACAAAATCTACTTCTGCTATTCCATTAGATTCCCAATAATATGGTTTTAACCCACACTGTACTAATCCGTTACATACATAGTTTTCAGCTAATGCTCCTTTAAAGTCATTCATATTGTCATTTTCGTACATTACAATATTTGCCGGTATTCCAAACTTATTACATAATAAGCCTACATCTCCCATATATATTTTAAAGCTATCCTGCTCTATAAATGCTGAAAGCGGTAATTTTCCCTCTTTTACTTTTGTACATTGATTTATTATTCCAGATGCATTTAACCAATTTATAGCTGTTTCATATTCATAAGCTCTTGCTCCTGATTTTATTAATTTATATTGAAATTTTTTGTTTTCTTTTGCAAGCTGAGCCGATATTATATTGTATACTGCCATTATTTTTGTTGTTTCTGTTGGTGTAGCATATTTTGCCATATCCGCAATATATGAATTATTTATATCTTTTAAAGTAGATGTTACAAAATCCATATCTTTTTTATCTATATATTCTAAAATGGCTCTTGGCATTCCTCCAATTGCTAAATATAATCTGTAATATTCACTCGCTAATGAATGTAATAAAAATTCTTTATTCTCATTAAATGCTTCTCTTATCATATCAGACAATTTTTCTTGATTTATTGCCCACAAAAATTCCTCAAAATCCAAAGGATATAAAGTTAGCATTTTTACTTTTCCAACTGGAAATGAATATTGTTTTCTATTTACTGCTATCCCTAATAATGAACCTGCTGCTATAATATGATATTTATATTTACTTTCTGCAAAATATTTTAATGATGTTAGCGCTCTTTCACAAGATTGTATTTCATCAAAAAATATTAATGTATCTTCTTCAAATATGCTTATTCCTAACTTTACACTTAATTGTTTTATAATTCTCTCTACATCTAAGTTTTGTTCAAAAATCTTTGCCATATCATTATTATCCTCAAAATTTATATAGGCAACATTTTTATAATTTTCTTTTCCAAATGATAGTATTGTATATGTTTTTCCAACTTGTCTCGCGCCATATATAATTAATGGCATATTATCACTGCTATTTTTCCACTCTAACAGTTTTTTTGACATTTTTCGTTTCATTTTGTGTACCTCCATTGCATTTATTTTAACATATTTATGTAATTTAGTCAAATTATTTGTAAAAACTATTGATATCTTTATGTAAAGTTTCGTTGACAATAATATAATTTTTTCTTTTTCGATATCTAAAAAGCATAAAGTTATTAAAAATATAACTTTATGCTTTTTATCTACCTTGTTATTCCCAACTTTTCCAAAACAAACTCTTCCTTAGGTCTCATAACAATTTTATCTTCTTCCTTTATATGGTCATATCCCATCAAATGATAAAAACTGTGTACAACCATATAGCTAAGTTCTCTCTCAAAACTATGTCCATACTCTTTAGCCTGTTTTTCTACTTGTTCAATAGAAATAACCATATCACCTAAAATATCATTATAATCCCAAACTGCATTTTTTATCATGCTATCAATTTCCTCTTTTTCAAACATTGGAAAAGATAATACATCTGTTGATTTATCAATATTTCGGTATTCTTTATTTAGTTTTCTTATATTTTCTGGATTTGTAAGTGTTATACTCACTAAAAGTTTATCTTTTGGCAAATTCTCAACCTTAAAACATTCTTCTAATACTTTTGAAATTGTTTTCTCGTATTCATCATTTTCTTCTATATCCAGAAATTCTATTTTATACACTTATGCTCCTACCTCCACTTGATTATTTACATTTTTTATTTTCTTATATTGTCCTTTTGTTGTACAACCTTGTATTTCTCTCATTACTCCATAATCTACTAATTTTCTTTTATAGTATTTTATCAATTTTGAGTAATCACATTTTTCTTTTTCAATTTTCTTCATGTCATCTTTTATAAATAATACTTCTTTTTGTTTAACATATTCTATAAAATCAACATCTTTTAGTTTACCTATTTCTTTATATTTGTTCCAAAAAGCTTTAAATTTATCTCTTTGGTTCATATTTTCCCAATAAACCTTTGTAGATAACAATTTTATATTATAGTCTTCTATTAAAGTCATTAACATATTAAATGCTTTTTCTCTTCTTACTGCAATTTTTGTATCCTGTACAAGGCTTCTTGCATCTTTTAGAAGTTTCATGTAGCATTGTTCTGCAACTGTAAGTGGTAAACTATGTGTAAATAATTTTCTGCTTATTCCAAGTAATAACATATTTTTTTCTATATTATCTCTTTGGTCAAGTTTTCCTACTTCAAATGTTGCATAATTTTCGTAATCTTTTTCAATTTCCTCTAATTTTCTTGTTTCTTGTTTCTTATCTTCTTCAATTTTTAATGATAATATATTTTCTATATATTCTTTCAATGTACTGAATATTTTTAAATATACCCATTCTTTTGAAGAATCGTAACTTTTGCTTGAATCTGCTAATTTTATTGAATAATTTTTTAGTATTCCTTTATATAGCCAATCCATTTTTTGAATATAAAATTTATTGTATTTTTCCTGTACTTTTTCTTTTCCTGATTCTTTTACATGCTCATTATCTAGCTCTAGTAAAAATTTTTGTTTTCTAAATTTATATTCTACATACTCATTTTCTTTTAATGATATTACACCATAATATCTTGATAAAGCATTTTTTTCAAATTCTGTTGCTGTATTATTTTTGACTTTTTTATATATTGAATCCATTACATATTTATCTAGTGTCTCCAAATAAGCTTCATAAGCTTCATCGTATTTTTTTTCGTAGCTTTCTTTGTCTTCCTCCTCTAAATTATAATGTTCAAACGCTTTTATCATGGAATTTCTTTTTACTGTAATTAACATTCCATTAATACCTAATTTTGTTGGTATTAATATTTTTGAGATTGTATTTGTTAGTTTGTTTAGAAACGATTTGTTCGCTCCTGTTATTTTTAAGCTTGTATCTTCCATGTGCATCTTCCTTTCTTTTTGTTTTTTCTGTTGTTCTTTATCCAAATTTTTCCATTTGAATGTTGCTAATGGTATTCTATAACAAAAAAGAAAAAATATCAATAAGATATTGACATTTTTAAAAGTTTTTTCGTATTGGGACCGTTTCTTTTCGTGAAAGGACCGTTTCTTTTCGCGAAATGAAACGGTCCCAATGGAAAAAGAAACGGTCCTTTTGCAAAAAATCACTGCTCCTCCCCAATATTTTCTACAACATCAAAAGTTACTCTAACAACAACACCATCCTCATGCTCCTCAAAATCCACCTTTTTATCATCAATTTTTTTCTCCTTACCAAGGCTTTCCTCAACTTCTTCCATTATCTCATCACTACCAACTTTAACTGCCTCATCTAAAGAATAGTTTTTTTCATCACTTACCTTAAACTTCACTTCTTTCGATTTTTGATAAGAAACAATTGCATAAACTTCTCCCATACTATGAACATATCTAGTATCTGTATATTTTCCTTCCATATATCCTGCAATCAAAACATCACCTTTTTGTACGGTATCTCCCTCTTTTACGACTGCTGTACCATTTTGAGCAATTATTTTTTTGATTACCCCGGATTTTGAAGCTACAATATTACAATAATCTGAACCATTAACTATATTTGGAGCCTTATCTGCTTTTACAATATTTATTTTTACAGTTGTACCATCGATATCTATTCCAACCCAAGCAATATCATCTCTTTTTAATCTAAGCTCATTTATTACTTTGTCTGTATCTATCTCATCTTTTTTTACTCCTTTTGATATTCCTAAAACCTTGATATCTTCCTCAATATTTTCTAGTTGTAAATCATCTTTTACCGAAATGTCTATATTCCATACATATTTAGAACTTACAAAAATTGTTAACAATATTAATATTAAAAATATTGCAAAAATTTTTCTCTTTTTATATCTATGTAACAAAAAAGGAATTCCTTTTTTCTTTAAAATTCTAACTTTACAATTAGTTTTTCTAGCTACTGCCGAAATTTTTTTAAAATCATTTATTCCTATATTTAAGTACAATTTAACTCCTTTTTCTCTTTTTAAATTCCATATTAAAATTTTATTATTAGTACATATATTTATAAATCTTTCGATATAATATCCCTCTACTTCAATTCTTACATACCCCAAAAGCAGTCTTACTAATAATTTTATGAACATATTTCCTCCTAAGGTTTAGCTATCAATCGTTCGTTCTATCTCTATTGATTCTATTTTGCCTATAATTTTAATATTGTCTTCTGTCATTTTTTCAAGTCTTAAATTAAAACCATGTATGTTTACAATTCCAATATAAGTATTTACTCTTACATAATAATCTTCATATTCTAAAATTCCTTTATAATTTTCAATTATCATGTCCTCAAACCCTGTTATTATGAAATTAGGTATATTTGTATATATTTCTTTTGGAATTTCTAAAATATCATTAAATCTCTTTCTTTTTCTCATATTTTTAAAACTCCTATCTAAATTCTTCTAAACTTTTTATTTCATATCCTTCTTCTTTTATTTTGTCTACCATTTCTCCCATAATTTCAGAATTTGTTTTTGATGTCGCATGTAATAACATTATTTCTCCATTGTGTAAATTTGATATTATTTTTTTCATTGCATCTTCTTTTGATGGCTGTTTATCATCATTCCAGTCTACATATGCAAAGCTCCACATTACGGTTTTAAATCCAAGAGAATCTGTAATACTTAGTGTTCTTTCACTAAATTCTCCTTTTGGCGGTCTCATATATTTCATTTCATATCCAAATTTTTCATATAGTGCTTGATTTAAGTTCATTAATTCTGTTTTTATTTCTTCATCTGATAAATCTGGCATACTTTTGTGATTTACCGTATGGTTTCCTACAATATGCCCCTCGTCTATCATTCTTTGTACTAGGTCTTGTGCTGTATTTAAATAATGTGCTGTTATAAAAAATGTTGCTTTTACATCTCTAGCTTTTAAATCATCTAAAATTTTTGCAGTATATCCTCCCTCATATCCTAAATCAAATGTTAAATATATGTTTTTATCTTCATCGTTTCCCATTGCCATTCCATTATATTTATCTATCAATCTCTTGTTTTCTGCACCTAAATCTGGTTGACTATGGTTGTCATTTCTTTTTATTCCCCAACCGATTTTTTTATTACTTAATACCCCACTTGATGTTTGCCCTGCTGTATTTGGTTCTATTATGACCGTTACAGTTAGTATTGCAAGTGTTAAACATATTCCGGTAATTATTTTGGTTGTATTTTTTGATTTTTTTATATGTAACATAATAAATCTCTCCTTATGCTTTTTTTATAATTTTATGTGTCTATATACAAATTATTACAATTATGTATTTTGTTTTATGTAAACTTTAAATTATTACTATAAAACAAATTTTTCAGATACAAAAATATAAACCAATTTAAGTTCATCACAAGAATATTGTTGGTCTTATCATATTTACATTTTTTTACTTTTATTCTATAATATTAGTTATATATACAGAAATTATAAGCATTTTCGAGAAACTTCATGTTTCAGGAAATGTATATTTTTTCCAAATTTTATCGAAAGAAGGGGGATATCAATGTTAAATTTTGTAATATGTGATGACAATTTAAACGCTCTAAACAAATTATCACATATGTTCGAATCTGTATTTATGAAACACGACTTAGAAGCCAAGATAGCTTTTAAAACCACGAATGAACAAGAGTTACTCTCGTATATAAAAGAAAATCCAACAGATGTAATTGTACTAGATATCAATTTAAAGTCAAATTTAACTGGAATCGATATTGCTAATCAACTTAGGAAACAACACAACAAAGCTTATATCATTTTTACTACTGCTCATGCTGAATTTGTTTTCCTTGCTTATAAATGTAAAACTTTTGATTATCTTTGTAAGCCTGTAACTCAAGAAAAATTAGAGGAAACGGTTATGAGATTGTTTGATGATATAAAAAACAATTCTTCCGAAAAAAGTTACATAAGATTAAATAATAAAAATACGATTATCAATGGGAACGATGTTCAATATATCAAACGTGATGGTATGAAAATTATATTTCATACTAAATCCAGAGATTATGAGATTTATAGCTCTTTTGCTAAAATTCAGAGTCACTTACCTAAAAATTTTGTTAGATGTCATAAGTCTTTTATTGCTAATGTCGATAATATTGAACAACTTGACCCTGTATCTAATTTGATTTATTTTAAAGATAATGATTTTTGTGATATAGGACCTAAGTATAAAGAAGAATTTATGAAAGGAGTGTGTACTTATGGAAGTGTTAAATAGTATATGGCATTTTTTAACCATGGAAAATGAAACATTAACTAAAATTATCACAGCACCAACAGTTGTAATTGAAGCTTGGCTTGGATTTCTTTTATTATCCTCCATTTTAGATTTCAATTATAAACCAAAACAAAAAATAACTTATATTACTTTTATTTCACTATTAACTCTTATCAGTGAATTTATTATTCCTGCACCATACAATATCATTTTTAACTATTTTCTGATATTTGTATTTGTAAAATTATATTTGAAGCTAAATATAGTAAAAACAATTTTAGCTGTTATAATTCCAACAGCTGTATTTGCAATTACTAATACCTTACTTTTAAAACCCTTTTTAGTTTTAACTAATCTTTCATATTCAGAAGCATATAACGCTCTACTCTACAGATTACTATATTTGTTTATATTATACCCTCTGATACTTTTTATAACACTTATATTAAGAAATATTAAAGTAACTCTTCACTTTGTAAATGATATAAACAAAAAAAATAAACGTATGATTTTATTAAATACTTTATTAGGATTTTTCACATTATGTATACAGCTAACAATAACATTCTTTTATATTGATTTTTTGCATATAGGAGTTACTATACTAAGTTTTATTTCATTACTAGCCTATTTTTTTATTAGTTTTTTAAGCTTAAACAAAGTAATGGAATTACAAGTAACTACACAAAATTTAGAAAATGCCGAAAATTATAATAGAACTCTTTTATTTCTTTATGATAATGTAAAAGCATTTAAACATGACTTTGATAATATGATTTTCACCATTGGTGGTTTTATTAATACTAATGATATAAATGGATTAAAAGTATATTATTCAAGCTTAGAAAAAGAATGTCAAAGTCTAAATGACATAGCTCTTCTAAATCCAACTTTAATTAATAATCCCGGTATTTATAATCTACTAGCTACTAAATATCAAAAAGCCAAAAATGAAAATGTAGATATCCAGTTAGAATTTTTCTTTGATTTAAAAGCATTACATATGCCAATATATGATTTTTCAAGAATGCTTGGGATATTTCTAGATAATGCTATTGAAGCAGCTTCTGCTTCAAATGAAAAAATAGTGAAAATTATATTCAGAAATTCTTCAAAGCTCAATACCCAAATTATTCAAATAGAAAATTCTTATATTAATAAAAATATTGATACAAGAAAAATTTTTGAAAAAGGTATAACTGAAAAAGAAAATCATCTAGGTATGGGTTTATGGGAAGTTAATCAACTTCTGAAACGTAACAACAATGTCAACTTAATAACCGAACATAATGGTTTATATTTCAAACAACGCTTAGAAATTTATTACTAAAAGGAGTATGCAAAATACTCCTTTTTAATTAGTCTTTTTTTATTAATGATGCTGGCATTTTTGGTTGATGCATAAGCCAATATATATGGCAAGCTGTATTAGTAGATTTTGCATATTTTTCCGAAATCTTAGCTAAAAATTTTAACATAATAAATTCCTCCCTTTTATGTAAAAAATTTTATATAATAAAAGATATTGCCGGCAAAATATCTTATTATTATTCTATGTATTAGAGATACAATCATCTTTGTATACTTCATAACCATATTTATTTTTGGTTAATTTGTATGCAAATCTTGTTATTGTTATACTTTGAACGAGATATCCAAAAATCAAAATATTTGAGATCTCATTATTTGGTATTATACAAGCAACCAAAATAGCAACACTTAAAAATATGTAAGACAATATTTTCTTCTGTTTCCTTTCTTTCTTTGACAGTATAGGGACATTTTCTGTATCTGCTGGTGCGTACAAATGGACCATTATCATTCCGAATATCCAGACTGACAAGGCAATTACATATTTTAAAATTAGGTTGTTGAAAATGATATAATTTGATATTTTTGCTACGCCGCAGTATATAAGTGTTGTTCCAACTATACATCCAATATGTGTCTTTAAATGAAATCCCCCAGAAACTGCTCTATATGGTAATAATAAAATTACAGTTAATAATGTTAGTTTGAAAACTCCCAAAATATAAGATAATCCCAAAATAATAAAATTTTTAGGAAGTTCACCTATTACTAGGTGCAAACCATAGTTTATTATTTCTGCTCTTTCATCATCAACATCTGGCATTTCCTTTCGTATTTTTTCGGTTAAGAATAAACATATTTTGTCTATCACCTTAATCACCTCGCTTCTCTTAAGCTGGTTTAATTTTAGCATATATTTTTTAAAATTATTCATTTTATTTATAAAAAGCACTCTTTTATTTGTAAATTTTTTGTTAGTTATTTTTATATAAATTTTGCTTTATTTCATAAAAAAATTATAGAAGAATGTTTTCTCCTATAATTCATTTTACTGATTTATAAATTCTAATTATCTATTCCAACTTTATATTCAATGTCCTCCATAAAAGGGAAAATTTCGCGAACTCTTTTTAATGTAAGCATTGTCGTTTTAGGATGTGGATTTTTGCTATTTTCTGTAATAAGTTTCTGTGTATAACAATTTTTTGCAGTTCTAAATAATAAATATCTGTTTCTAACATAAGTATAATAAATTTGATAGCCATTTCTTAAATCTTCATACATCATTTCAAAAGTATAATCTTCCATAACTTATATTCCTTTCGTCTCATTTAAAGCGATTCTTTTTCATTATTTTTGCTCAAAAAGAACCGGTCCCAATGGGTTTTAATGAGTTATTTTATCATTTCTAAAAATTCATCTTCTGTCAAAATTGTTGTTCCGAGTGTTCTTGCTTTTTCTAGTTTGCTTCCTGCGTCTTCTCCTGCAACTAAATATGCAGTTTTTTTAGACACTGAACCAGATACTTTTCCTCCAAATTTTTCTATAATATTTGTTGCCTCATCACGAGTAAATTTTTCTAGACTTCCTGTAAGTACAAAAGTTTTTCCCTCAAATCTATTATCTTCATTTTCACATTCTTTTGCTTTTGTATTTACTCCTGCTTGCTTTAATCTTTCTATTAAATCTTTTGTTTGTGGCTGAGCAAAAAATTCTACTATACTTTGAGCCATTATTGGTCCTATATCATCAATTTCTGACAATTCTTCTAAACTTGCATTTGCCAAATTATCTATATTTTTAAATTTTTTTGCAAGTACTTTGGAAGCTTTTCCTCCAATATGCATTATTCCTAATGCTGTAATTAGTCTATATAGGTCATTTTGCTTGCTGTTTTCAATTGCATTTATTAAATTTGTAGCAAATTTGGTTCCATTCTTTTTTAATGTTGCAACATCTTCAAATGTTAAATTATATATATCTGCTACATTTGAAATAAGTTTTCTATCCATTAGTTGGTCTATTATATTTTCTCCTAAACCATCTATATTCATGGCTTCACGAGATACAAAATGTACTAAATTTCTATACAGCTTTGCAGGACACTCCGTTCCTGTACACCTTACTGCTGCTTCTCCCTCTTCTCTTACAGTTTTTGCTCCACATACAGGGCATACTTCTGGCATTTTAAAGTCTTTTTCTTCTCCTGTTCTTTCTTCTTTTATTACTTTAACTATTTCTGGTATTACATCTCCTGCTTTTTGTATTACAACAGTATCTCCTATTTTTATTTCTTTTTCTTTTATAAAGTCTTCATTATGAAGTGTTGTTTTTGATATTGTAGACCCCGCAAGGCTTACTGGTTCTAAAATTGCAAGTGGTGTTATTACACCTGTTCTTCCTACATTACATACTATATCTATTAATTTTGTTTTTTTCTGCTCTGGTGGATATTTATATGCTATTTGCCATCTTGGATTTTTGGCTGTTGTTCCTAATATTTCTCTAAATCTTAAATCGTCTACCTTTATAACTGCTCCATCTATTCCAAATGTTAAGCTATCTCTTTTATTTCCGATTTCTTTTATTGCTTCATTTACATCTTGTTCATTTTTACAGAAAATTTTTATTGGGTTTATATTAAATCCTAATTTTTCTAGGTATTTTAATGCTTCATAATGTGATGTAATTTCTTTTCCCTCTATTTTTTGAATATTATATACATAAATATCTAGTGGCCTTGTTTTTGTTATTTTACTGTCTAATTGTCTTAAAGAACCTGCTGCCGCGTTACGCGCATTTGCAAATGTTTCTTCCCCTTTTTCTTCTCTTTCTTGGTTCATTTTTTCAAAGTCTTTACTGCTTATAAAAACTTCTCCACGCACTGTTATTGTTACTTTTTCTGTAAGCTCTTTTGGTATATTTTTTATTGTTTTTAAATTTTCTGTAACATCTTCTCCGACCAAGCCATTTCCTCTTGTTGAACCTCTTACAAATATTCCATCTTTATATTCAAGTGATGCTGTTAGTCCATCTATTTTTGTTTCTACAACAAAATTTTTGTTTTCTATTTCATTTTCTTCTGCTTGTTTTTGTATTTTATTTACATAGTCATCTATCTCTTCTAGGTTAAACATATCTTGCATACTTAGTAATGGTACTTCATGCTGTACTTTACTAAATCCTGCTTTTACATTTCCTCCTACATGTTGTGTATATGATTCTTTTTGTATGAATTCTGGATATTTTTTTTCTAATTCTTTTAATTCTAACATTAACATATCATATTCGAAATCACTTATTTCTGGATTGTCATCATCATAATATTTTTGGGCATAATATGATGTCTTTTTTATTAATTCTTCCATTCTTTTTTTTGCTTCTGTTTTATTCATTGCTTTACCTCCATTTTGCATTATTATATACGATTGAGAAAAAAAAATAAAGGAATTTTAAAAATTCCTTTATTTATTTTGCTCTTGCCTCTACAATTAATCTTCCTGATAAATCATCTGTACAAGAATATAATGTTATTTCTTTGTTTCCATCTGTGTCTCTATTATAGAATGAATTATCATTTAGATCTGTTATATATATATTATAAATTTCATATTCTATTTTGCTTCCATTTAAGTCTGTTATATATATTTTATCTCCATTTGATAGCTTTTGATTATCTGAAAAGAATGTTCCATTTCTGTAATTATGCCCAGCTATAACAATATTTCCCTCTGTATTTAATTTTGTATTTAAAGGATATTGTACTGCTACAGCCACTTCAATTTTGTTGCTACTTGCAGGTCCTTCCAAAATAGGATATTTTACATTCGTTTTTGGTATTTCTATTGTTCCTAAAACATTAAATCCTTTATATGTTTGTTTTTTTTCTGAATTGCCTGATGTTTCTTCAATTGATGTAATATTATCTGAAATACTTCCTTGGTCATCTGTTGTATTTGATTTTGTAGTTGTATTTCCAACTTCTTCTACAAATGATGATACATATTTTTCTGCATCATTCCCTATCGTATAATTTTTGTAATAATTATATCCTAAATATCCTCCAAGCCCAATTATTGTTACTATTATAATTACTAACAATATTGTTAAAAATTTGCTATATTTTGTTTCAAACATATTTATCCCTCCGTTTCATCAGATATTTTTATTATAACATAATTCTCATTAATTGTACATATTTTTTCATTTTTTATTTATTAATTCCATTCTATCTATTTCATCATACAGTCTTAATTTCATTCTTGATATCCTATTTTCTTTGATTACTATATACCATAAATACGTTAATATAACTATAATTGACCAATTTTTGTAATAGTAGATTAATATACTAAATAAAAATGATACCATAAATAATGTCATATTTGATACTTTATTAGTATATAAAATACTATTTTTCCTTTTTTTCATTAAACATAATATGGATTTCAAGATTCTGCCACCATCTAATGGATATATTGGTAATAAATTAAATATTAATATGAGACAGTTTGCATATGTTATATTGCTTATGCTTTCATTTTTTGAGTTTGAAAAGAGCATTATAATTATTACTATTAAATTTACTAGTGGCCCCGCTATTGCAATTATTATTTTTTTTACTTCTAGCATATTTGATTTCAAAATTTTTTTGTTATAATCGCTTTCTTCCAATGCAAATTCTATCGAAAATCCGGTTGGCATGATTGACATTCTTTTTACTTTCATTTTTAACATTATTCCAGCTAGTAAATGCCCTAATTCATGTAGAAACGCAAACATCATTATAAACGAATAAATTTCAATTTGTTTTGTAAAATATAATATTACTAAAAATATAAATATTTTTAAATCTACTCTAAAAAACATACTTCACTAAAACTCTAGAATTAGTTGTGGATCTACTAATCTATCCTCTCTTCTTATTTCAAAATGCAAGTGCGGTCCGAGTTGAATTTCCTGTTGACCCAACCTCTGCAATTTCTTGCCCTTGAGATACAGTATCTCCCTCATTTAAATATAATTTACTGCAATGAGCATATATTAAAATTACATCATCTGTTTGTATTTTATAATGTTTACCATAATCTCCTTCGGATGATGCAAGTATTATTTTCCCATTTGTAGCCGATTTTATTTTTGTTCCTGTTTTCGCTGCTATATCTAATCCCGTATGGTATTTCGGAACCGTTGCAGTCGTTGGCGTTCGCCATCCAAATGTTGAGCTTATTGTTCCATCAATTGGCTTTATAAAGTTTGTTGTATTTTTTATTTTTTCTACATCTTTTTGTTCTTGCGTTTTTTCACTTTGCGCTGTTTCTTCTGTTGCTCCTCCTATATTTTCTTCATTTATGGTTTGAGAAATTTCTGTTTGATTTTCCACCACACTTGTTGTTTCTTCTACTTGCTGTTCTTCATTTTTTGTTTGCTCTGTTTGTTTCTCTTCTTTTTTTGTGAATTGATTTATTTGATTTATACATTTAGGTATTTGTTCATTTAACCAGTTATATGCTTTTTTTGTTACCTCATTTTGTGATGCTTTGTTTTCTATTTGGTTTTTGAATTCTTGTGATAGATAATATTCTCTATTTGTTACTATATAAAATATTCCATATATCATGAAACATATTATTATTTGTTTTATCATTCTTTGCATTAAGCTTGGGCCTTTTTTTGATTTTTGAGAGTAATTTTGATATGTGTAATTATTTCCGTTTCGCCTGTTGTATATTTCTTCTGCTCTTCTAATTTTTTCTTCGACCGTCATTGTTCTTTCCATATTTTCTCACCGCTTCCTTGTTTTTTCTGTTTAATTTATATGTGAGAAAGTAGGAGTTTAGTACTGGAATCATTTGTGCAGTTTGAAATCTTGCATCATATCCATTTTCAAAGATTTTTATAGCTAAGTCACTCATATCTTTATCAACTTCATCTTTTTGACTTTCAAGTTTATCTACATTACACATTGATTTACTAACAGCTTTTATGTTTTCAATAATTTCATCCTTATTAGTTATTATTTCATTAATCACTTTAATAAATCTATTTTGTATGTCTTCTTTTATAATTTTGGCAGTAAGAATATCTAATCCGCTATATTTTCCATTTAATTTGCCTCGTCTTTCAATCTCAGCTTGTACTATTTCAAATATTTCTGGACTTATAATTGCCTCATGATTATTTTCTACATAGTATTTACAACCTATTTCTTTCAAACTTCTAATTGTTGTAAGACTGTCTACAGTATTTCTTGCTTAACCTCTCTTGAAATTTTCTTTTATAAATTTCAAAATTTTTTCTTTATGTTTATGAACACTTGGTATAGAAGTTTCCATAATTGCAGCTACTTCAGTAAGTGAATAACCTTCTAGGAAATGAAGTTCATATACTCTTTGTTGTTTTTCAGTCATCATTGAAACAACTTCTCTTAGTCTATCTACTTCATCGGATGCATCTTCTACAGCAGTCGTATTATCTGCAAGATAGATACACTTGTCCTGATTTTCTTCCTCATCAAAGATTGAATCAATAGATAAGTTCCATATCTCTTGATATTTTTCGCCTGGGTGTTTTTCTTCCCAATCCTTAATATCTTGTTTTTCTTTTTCAGATAATGGTCTATGCCAGTTCTTATGATTGTAGTAAACCTCTGAATCATCTAAAGAATGTAACTTCTTGATGAACTCCTCTGTTACTCCTTCCTCTCCTGGCTTGATTGTGATTTTAGTTCCATCGTCAAAGATGTAGGTATAAGTACCTCTGTTTTCTTGTTTTGTTTTATGACTTTTCATTTAAAAGTCCTCCCTTCCTTTTGCCTGCTATTTCAGTGCAGAAGGAAAGGAAAAGTATCCTTCTGCCCTATTGCAAATCAGGCTTCAAAACATTTATTTTTGTAAAAAGCAAAGATTTATTCGTTTACATATATTTTTTTCACGATTGCATATTTTTTTTATACTTTAATATAGTAATTTTCATAAATTTCTGATATAATTCTTTTATCAGTTTAACAAGCATATCGAACAACTTATGGAATATTCTTTTTTTGCTTTTCACACTTTAGATTTTAACAGGAAAAGTATAAAAAACTGGGTAGTCATAGGTAGTCTTCGGTATGTTTCGGTATTATAAGAAATGAGGAGATAAAATATGACTTTTTCAAATTTTGCTCATCTACTTAAGCCAATCATTGGTGGATCAGACAACACTGTAGAATTTACAAGAAAACTATTTACAGCCATAATTGGAGAAGAAAACTTTACAATAATTGAAGAAAAAAGCGATGATAGTTTTAAAGCTTATTACAATGGAAAACAAAAAATAAATGGCATAGCTAGAGAAATATCTCCCGCTGCTGACTTAGAAAATTTTGTATTTTTCCTTGATAATTTTGGAGATTCTGTTTCAGAGAAACTTTGTGAAGCCTTTTCTGGATGCATTACTGAAATAGACCTACAAAATGTTAATTACAAAATAGCTAGTTGCTTTGATGAAATCATAAAAAAAGCAGCAGCAACTCAAAGAAAAAGCTCATCTAATAAAGATGAACCACTTAATATTCCCATTGAGCAGACTGCTACTAGTTTTTCCTATATGGAAAATGATAATAAATTACTTACTGAATTTAATTCAGATTATGAGGAAATCATGCTTACTTTAATTGGTGGAGACTATGCAACTCATTTAGTAGATATGAGTATTCCTAACCAAATTAAAAAGTTATACCAGAAAAAATGGAAAGAAAAAGCTAATGATTTTGTAACTCCAACTCTAAAATCAGATATATTTGGAATTTTAGGAGCTCTTGATGAATTAAGTACAAGCTTCATTTCATGTGATTCAAATACAAGCCTAGTCAAAAGACAAAGAATAAAAGTAAGAAATTTATATGTTAAACTTCATCCAGAAAAATATGACAAAAAAATTCCTTATGATATTTTGTTAGATGATTGGGATGATAGTGATTTTTAGAAAGGAGAATAATAAATGCCAACAATTGATAATTCTATTAAAAGAATAGACAGTGTTATATGTAGACACTTAGATGAAATAGAAAGCTCTTCTCGTGGTGCAATTTCTCAAGATATATTAGAGCAATTAATAAAATTCATTACTCACGTAATGCTCAAATTTTATGCCAATGGCAAAGAAATTGAAATTAACGAAGAAAACATAACTAAAGCAATCGAGTATTGCCAAGTAAATAGTGACCTATACACCCTATATAAGTTTCGTAACTATCTACAAGTTGTAACTACACAATACTCTTTAGATGAAGATGGATCAGAACGCTTAATGTTGAAGTATTATCAGTACTTACTTGAAACAAAAAATCTTCTTAGTGAGTATTTTGACCTTGAGGTACTACATAATTTAGATAAATTCCCTTTACATTTAGATGATACCTTACAGGAATACTATAAAAAAATTGCAGAAAAAATAGAACATTACCCTGCGACATTACACACCGAAAGTAAAGATAAATATTATATTCAAAAAATCAAACCCCTATTTGTAAATAGAAAAATATATTATGAAGTTACATTTACTCCAATTGATGATAGGAAAAACAAATCTAAGACAAACAGAGTTATTGCTTTTACTAAACTTCCAGTCAAAAGTAATTACGCATCTAAATTTCACCTTATAAACGAAACAATTGAAATATTAGGCAAAACAATGCCTATCATCATTATTGATGGATGGGAAGTTTCTATAAGAGATTGTGAATTTCAAAATTTCATATCTATAATAAAAGGAGATAAAATAAGAGTAAGTTATCCAGAACAACGATTAATTTGTGAATTTCTTACTAGAACTAAGTATACTTTAAATAATCTAATAGACTTTCCAGATGCTGCATATAATGATATTACTCTTAAATGGAAAAGGAGTCTTAAAAATCCTATATTTATTCCAATATTAGATTATTGCAGAAATTTAATATTAAGTGGCAAGAACGGAAAAAATATACTAAGATACCTACTATATAATATGAATAACGTCATAATAAAAAGTCAATATTCATCAGGATACTATAGTAAATATCGTGAAGAATGGGTTAAAGCTCCAAACGGCTATCTATCTAACTTATATTTAGATATTGGTAGTAAGCCATTTGATGAGTTGCCATTTAATCGCTCTCCTCTTGGGCATAATCCAAAATTATCTGCAATATTTGAGTGCATTCCTTGTAATGGTAATCGTCATGAATTATTTGCAAGATTTATAGAAAATAATACACAAGGCAAGGGACAATTATTCACTGATATTAGTGAATTGAGTAATTACCCTGATTATCCAGAACTTATAAAAACATATAATGAAAATCTTTACTCTGGTCATAGACCTGCAAATGATTTAATGTTAGAACATAATCAAGTATTTATAAATGATTATAAACTAGATACTTGTACCATAATTGAAAAATTACAAAAATTAGCTGAGTCAGGTATAGAAAACTACAGCACTGATGTGGACTCATGGCTACTCTTTGATGATTATGAAATCGATTGTGATGAAAAGAAGAATATTATTAGACAGATATTTTCCGATTCAAGAGTTGGTGTAATATACGGGTCTGCTGGTGTGGGAAAATCAACATTAATAAACCATGTTTCACACTATTTAAACGATGACGCTAAATTATATTTAACTCAAACAAATCCAGCAAAAGAAAACTTAATTAGAAAAATTGATGCAGAAAATACTACTTTTTCTACAATCGAAAGTTTTAAGCACCAAACTTCTTCAATTGATTATAAATTATTGGTCATTGATGAATGTAGTACTGTCAGTAATAAAGATATGGTTGAAATACTACAAAAAGCAAATTTTGAAATGCTTTTATTAGTCGGAGACACATATCAAATTGATGCAATACAGTTTGGAAACTGGTTCTCAGTACTAAGGGCGTTCTTACCCGAAACTGCTGTTTTTAAACTAAAAAAACCTCATAGAACTAAAAATAAACAACTACTAGAGCTTTGGGATAAAGTTAGATGCATGGATGATACAGCTAAGGAAGTAATTGAAAGAGAAAGTTATTCTCTAAAAGTAGATGAGACATTACTTTCTTCACTTGAACCTGGAGAGGCAATTCTATGCCTTAATTATGATGGACTATACGGTATAAATAATATTAATAGGTTCTTGCAAGAAAGTAATCCAAACCCAGCAGTTACTTGGGATGTTCAACAATATAAAGTTGGCGATCCTATACTATTTCTTGATTCAGATAGATTTAGACCAGTCATATATAACAATATGAAAGGAATAATCCGTGACGTAAAAGTCATTGATGTAGATACCCCTACTGAACGCATTCGATTTGATATTGAAATTCCTAAATTAATATATGAAAGAGATACGTTTGGTACAGGTCTTGACCTTCTTGAAAATAATGAGGAAGAAGAAAAATCTCTTATTAGATTTTATGTACTTAAACTTAAAAGTGCTGATGAAGAAGGAGAAGATTTTGGAACTATAGTTCCATTTCAAGTTGCTTATGCAGTTTCCATCCATAAAGCACAGGGATTAGAGTTTGAATCCGTCAAAATAGTAGTAACGGATGAAGTTGAGGAATTAGTAACGCATAATGTTTTCTATACTGCTATAACAAGAGCAAGAGAAAAACTAAAAATCTACTGGACCCCAGAAGTAGAAGAAAAAGTTATAAATAGAATTAAGCCTAGGGACATCAGTAAGGATGTTGAAATACTAAAAAAATACTTAAGCTAAAACTAACAATAATATACAAAAATAAAAATAACAAAGGAGGTTAATTTATGTATATAAGTTATAACAAATTGTGGAAATTGTTAATTGATAAAAAAATGAATAAACAAGATTTAGGAAAGATTGCAAATATTAGCCCTGCATCTATAGCAAAACTTGGAAAAGGAGCAAATGTAACAACTGATGTTCTTCTAAAAATATGTGAAGCATTAGAATGTAATCTTGAAGATATAATAGAAACTGTAAAAAATAAAGGAGATGAATAATATGGCAGTAGAAAAAAAAATATGGCATCATAGATTTTTAAAATATATGGAAATGATTATAAATCATCCTAATTACAAAGGATTACCCATCACACAAAAGGCTGATGGAACCTACAATTGGATTGCAACCGCTAAGTCAGAAATTGGTAAGCAACGCAAAAATTGGTGTATTTCTAAAGCTAAAGAATTAAATTTTATATCTGATGATAAAGATTATCCAGGAATGTATGCTGATGTTATGCTAGAAATACACCCAACAAAATGGAAAGTATGTCAAATTTGTGGAAAAGAGATGTCTTTATATTATCATTATCCAAATGCTATTTTTTTAAAGTCACTAAACAAAAAATTCAATTGTGAATTTTCTGACTGTGATAATATAAATGATATATGGGATGAATTAATAAAACAAGGAATTAAAAAAATAGAAATTGCAAAATTTCTTATTAACAAAGGACAGTTAAAATTAAATGCAACTACTTCCAATAAGGATGAAATAATTGAGAACTTAGAATATGCTTGTCGCAAAGGAAATAAAAAATGTTTAGGTCCAGGAGCAATGTCGAATTTTCCAGATCGTTTTGATGGATTTCATACATATAACCGTTGTTGCAGAGATACTCATGATAAAGGACGTTCAAAAATAAATTTAAAATCATATACCAAAGACAGAAGAGCTTATGAATATTGGAGTGACGGAAATATCCACGCCGCTAATCAATTTATGGGTAGTAGTTTTTTTGATGGTATATCTGCTGACCACATTGGTCCTATTTCTCTTGGATTTGTTCATGATTCGCATTATTTACAACCTATGTCTAGTAGTGATAATTCTTCTAAGCGTGATCGTTTACAAATCATAGATATTGAAAATATATTAAAAACAGAAAAAAGAACAGGAATATATCCAATGTCTTGGCAATCAAAACTTATCTGGGAATTTATAAAAAATAATTATTCTTCAAATCCAGACAAAGTATCATCATTATACCGCGATGCATTAAAACAAAATATGGCAAATTTTATGTATATTTTATTAACAATATTAGAAACCTGTCCAAATAATGGTGAAAATTTTCTTGTTTCTGCATTTTTAGAACCAAATTATGAATATTTTAAGTATTCTTATACTTTTGATAATAAAGGTAATATTATTAGTAAAACTGATAGACATTATACTGGCAGAAATCAAAATGAAACAGAAAGATATAAACGAATTGCTATAGAATCTGTTTATGATTACAATGAAAAAGACAATCGTAACACAAAACATAATTTAAATTCCGAGGAATTAGAGATACTTAATTCTCTATGTACTGATATTGAACAAGGAAAACCAACTGATTATTGCAAAAAGGAATTAATTAATTTAATAGAAAAAATAGAAAAAGGAATAATAAACCTATTATAATCCAAAAGAATGATTATCAAATTTTATGATAATCATTCTTTTAATTATAATAAATTCATGAAACTAATTTGTTCATATTGTCCTGCTGCTATCTTTGAATTTTGTTCTTCATGAGATTTTGAATCAATATACTCTTCATATGTAATTTCACCCTTAAAAAATTCAAGAATCTCTGATTCATTAACATTTATATATCTTGCATTTTCATCGCATAAAACATTTTCTAAATCTGATATTGTTTCTCGTGCTGTAACTTGATCTTTTTCCTCAATAGTTATAGCCTTTGGAAATAAATCAGCTGGGGAAAAACACATATCTTTTCTAGTGCAAATAATAATTACCCTTTTTCGTTTTTGTGGTACGGCATATTCACTTGCAATTAGAGTTCTTCCTTCTGTATTATATCCAAGTTCTGCAAACAATGTATGAACTTCACGATACGTTTTTCCACCCTGGTAGCTTAATAATCCTTCTACATTTTCAAACACAATAACTTTTGGATTTACTCTTTTAACTATATCAACAAACTCTCTAAACAACTGATTTCTAGGGTCATTTTCTAATCTAAAACCTGCCATAGAAAAGCCTTGACATGGTGGACCACCACATATAATATCCGCTTCTCCTGCAAGTGCTGCTCTTTCAATAATATCCTTTGTTTCTTTTTTTGTGATATCCCCACATAAAACATTTATTTCTGGATTATTAATTTTTAATGTAGTACAAGCACTTTCTTCAATATCATTACTTAATAAGGATTTTATTCCTGCTGCTTTAAAACCAGCCGTCATTCCACCAGCTCCACAAAATAAATCAATTGATTTATAGCATCCTGTTTTTTCTTTTATTTCTTTGCCTATTTGATAAGCAAGTAATGTTGGCACGGCATTTCCAATTTGTTTTAAATGTTGTGTTTTATTACCAAAAAAGTAATAGTCATCTTTAAATCCTTGAAATCTCGCTGCTTCTCTAACAGATAAAACCCTTTCATGAATAGGATGAACATATGTCCCATTACCTGGTCTGTTAAAATAGGTTGTTATTGTATAGCTTGGCTTTTCATAATCAATCCTTCCGTATAATGTAGTTCTTCCTCCAGTTTGAGTTATACGTTTTAATCTTTGAGATTTCTCGACAGTTTCCATCGGAATATCTTTCCAATTTCCCCCTTGTGGTACATTTTTTATCATTTCTAAATCTAGGTCACTTAATTTAAATGTAGTATGATTTAGTAATTTACCTTGAAATAATAATGTATATTTTTCTGCTATTCCTTTTGCTACGTTTTTTTCAAATTTATTTAATCCATCTAAACAATAATCTATTTTTTCTTTACCGTCAAGAATACTCTTTGCAGCTTCTTTCGTCATTTTAGGTATAATATATCTAATTGCAGTTAAAAATTCACTAATATAATCATTATTTTTACTTACAGCATACTCTTCAGTGTTTTTTTCAATACCATATGCTATATTCGCTAATTTTTCTATTTCTTCAATAATTTTTTCATCTTTTTCTTTTAAATATTTTTTAGTTAGAATTGATATTTCTTTTAATTCTTTAGATTTCACTGGAACAGGAAAACAATCTATTTCATAGTTATTTACATGGTTATTACTACTTGTTAATTTGAATAACCAATTTATAATTTTAGTATTGAATAATCCCAAAATAGTATATATATCTATTCCATATGAATTATATTCTACTGAAATGAAATTACATGAATTTCCTAATATATAATTTTTAGAAATTAGAGCAAATGCAACTCGTCTTTCTTTGTTCATATTTACTATTTGTTGACATATGATTCTCTCTTTTTCAATGTAACATTTTTTCTTTGTTATATTCATAAAGTCACTAGAAACAAATTCAACATTTGGAGTATTCATCAAATTATAATAACCAATATTTCTTCCTCTAATCAATGGATAACCAGTATCCATCGCTGTTATATATTTCTTATTAGCAGTTAAGTCTAGTTCTCCCCTTAAATTTATAATAAAAGGTAAATCTTTAACAACAGGAAACTTCCTTAATTTATTCAAAACATTATATTCTTTTGATGAAATCGCTATGATAGCATTTCCTGTATTGACATTTAAAATATCTTTAATTTTTACTTTTGCTATGTCTTCTGGTGCATTACAATAATCTTTTGTTATATTTACATTATCTGTTTTTTCTCCTTTTTTTATAAGAATAGAACATAATGCTTGTTGAGCATCTATATATCTGTTGTTTTCTTCAATTACTTTTACTGATATTAGCTTATTATCCTCTAATATATGTGTTCTTAACTTCATAGAGGTTTTATCAGACATTATTGAGGCTGGAATCAACAAACTAATAAAAGCATTTTCGTTTGCATATTTATCAATTATCTCTTCAACAAACAATTTATATAAATTTAATACCCCATCAGCCGAATATTTAAAATTCTTTTTTACTATTTTTGAGATTACTGAATATTTATCTTTATCTTTATCATATTCATCATCACTTTTATACTGTCCTCGTTCAGCTTTTAAATTTTTATATGGTGGATTTGTTGCAACAATATCAAACCCTCCATTTATAATATCTCCTTGAAAAACCTCATTAATTGAAATATAATTTAATTCTCTTTTGGTTATATCTATTAATAATCCTGTTCCTATATGTTTTTCAAAATATTCATTTGTTAGTTTTATCCCCCACAACAACCATGCAATTTCTCTTAATGATTCTTTATACCTTTCAAGTGCTTCTTTATTTATATCTGCAACATAAATATTATTCAACATACATTTAGCTTCTTCTTTACTAAGTCCCGTTTTTGCTATAGCCTTAATATATGAAAACACGAAGTTTCCAGTACCTATACAAGGTTCTAAAAATCTATAATCACAAAATTTCTTTGATGAATTTGTTTTTCTTAATTGTTCTATCAATTCATTCATCATAACATCAGTAAGTTCTATATCCGTATAATAACTTCCTGTTCTTTTTCTTTCTAAAATATCAATTTTATTTTCAATGTCTTTGCTTTTTTTGTTTAAGGAAGCCCAAAATTTTGTAACCTTGGTATCAATCATGTTTATCTCCTTTCTGTACTCATTTTTGCATAAAACTACCCTATTGCACTTTCCCCACTTTTTACCCATTCATCAAGCTCCGCTTTTTTGAACTTCCACTGCTTTCCTATTTTATGTGCTGGCAATTCTGGTTTTATTTTTATCCAAGTTCTCAAAGTCACTACCTTTATTCCTAAATATTCAGCTGCTTCTTCTATACTTATATAATTCTCATCTAATCTATTTATCATAAAATTTCTACCTCTATGCTTTCTTATAAATTACATCGTTATTATATATTTAAATCAAATAATTATCAAGTGGTTTCATTATATTTATTGATATTTATTATATGTTTCATTATATTATGTTATCTTTTTTTATTCTATTTATTTTTCTTTAGAATTAATAAATCAAGTCAATTGACAAAAATTAGTGTACCAAAAACATTCTATTAAAAGAATTATTTTTACCTAACATATAAAAATTTCTTTATTAGTTTTTTCTTTTTAAATAATATGCCTTTTCATTTTACGGCAAAAAAATAGTCTTTTCTAAATCTCTTAAAATTTAGAAAAGACTATTTTTCCATTGAAATCAAAAGATTTCTTTCAAATATACTGTTTAATATTTGTATCATAATTGGAGTTCTTTGGTCTACTACTTTTAACATTTTCCACTCCTTCTTTGCGCAATGTATTTTATCACATATTTTTGTGTTTTTCCAATGTTTTTTTAATAATTTCTATTTCTTTTTCATTTAAATTAAATTCTTTAAAAATTATATTATCAATTATAGCTTGCCCTTCTTCTAACTCGATACTATTATCCAAAATCTTATCCACAATTTCCACACATTTGTCAATTATATCTTTATAGTTTTTCGTTATCGGTAATGAATTAATCATTTTTTTGTTAAATGTAACTCCTCCATTGTAAGTTGATGATGAATATTTTTCATTTATGTAAAAAGCTGATACTTTGGAATTAATTAATGCTGCAATAAATTTCAACATTTTTTTGTCATCTATTTCAATAATCATCGTACTTTTTCCAGGAATATATTCACCTTTAAAATCAATCATCGCATCTAATAATGTCATTCCTTTTATAATTATTTTGCCTTTTTTTACTTTTCCTCCATATGTATTTGGAAATTTAGAATGAAATTTTTCATTATTAACAACAGGATATAAATATGATTTCTTTAAATATTTCATATTTTTATTGCCCCATTTTGAACAGTATTTATTAATTGTTCCTGTATTTACGACTTTATACATTTTATTAATATCATAAAATTCGTTATCTTCTAATATTTCTCCTAAGTCATAACAATCTGCTGTAGCACATGCGTTCTCACATGTATATAAATCTACCAATTTTATACTTTCTTCTTCGACTTTTTCGAGAATTTCTACTTTATCTGAAAAAATAATATCTAATGTATATGGAGTACTTAATACAATTTTTGGTACATTCCTTATATAAGTCACCTTGTTTTCAACATATTCTGACACATCTATGCCCATATGTTTTTGACTATCTATACAAGTTACAATTGAATCAACTGTTGCAGATTCAAACACTTCTCTACCAGCTTTGAAAATAGATTTTATATTTTCTACAGTTCCTATTCTTAGTGCATCTCCAAAAGATTTTGATATCCACTTATCTGGAGTAATATATATTAAGTTACCTGTAGATTTATTAAGTAAATTAATTCCTAATTCAAAAAATGGTATATAAATATCCCAATTACCTCTAGCGTATTGATAATTTTTTCTTATTATATCTCTTTCCCATTCTAAATCTGAATTAACCATTTTTTCAGAATCTATGTATGGCGGATTTCCTATTACAATATCAAATCCATCATTTTCCATAAATACCTCTATATATTCAAGCATCCATGCAAAATATCTCTTTTTGTGTGAAGCATCTTCTTCAAATAATTTATCTATTTTATTTGAACCTATAAAGTTTAATCTTAATAATTCCTTTCTAGAAGCTTGTATTTTTTCTTGCAAATCCTTTTTTCTTTCAGGTTCATTTATGCCATATAATTCTCTTTTAAGCTCAATTAAATAATCTATTTGTCCCTTTTTTTGACCATCTCCTATTTGAATTTGATTTTTAGATATTTTCTTTCTTCCTTTTCTTTCAAAATCATTAAACCTAACATCTTCATTGCTTTTAAGTTCATCAATAAATTTTGAATCTATTAATTTTATCCCACAATATTCATCTAGCAAACTATCACCTTGCATTATTTTACAATCTAAGTTTGGTAAAGGTTCTGGTCCTATTTTTGGAACTTCTATTTGATCTACTACTATTGATAACCATAATCTTAATTTTGTTATATCAACTGCGCTATTTTCTAAATCAACAGCATAAATACAATTTTTAATAGTATCCCATTTCATCTTATATATACTTCTATTTTGAATTATTTCGTTATCATCATATGTTTTTGGAAATAATCCTTGTCTATTATAGATTATCATATATGAAGTTAAAATATCTCTTAATCTTACAATTTCGTTTAACATACATAAAGGAAACGCCCCTGAACCAACTGCTGGATCAGCTATTTTTATATTTTCAAGTGCTTTATCTATTTCCATTATATTTTTTAATATACTTTCTCCTAATAAATAATCTTTTTTTGTAGATTGCTCCACATCAAGGTCTCTTATCATTTCTCCATATTCAATAAATTCTTTTATTTCGCTATATTTTACTCCTACTTTATTTACTAAGAAATTTGCTAAACTCTCTTTACACATGTAGTACACTATTTTTCTTGGAGTATAAAATGCTCCTTGTGATTGTCTATCTTTTACTTCAAGTAATTTTTCAAATATTTTTCCTAGCATTTCAGGGTCAACTGCTACATCTTTTTCCAATGGTTCTTCTTCGCTTATTGTAAAATTGTATCTATCCAAAAAGTCTAAAATTCCATCTTCATTTTTATTAGAAAATATCTCATTACTAATATTAAATGATGCTTCTTCCCACTTATAATTGTCTAAAGGTTCAAATAATCCACCATTAAAAAATGGTATTTTGCAATTGAAAATGCTAAAATATTGATTGGCTCTTTTATAATTTAATCCATAATAGAAAAATGGCTCTAAATAATCATCAAAAAAGTTTTTATTCTTATTTATGCATTCATCAAATATTTTTCTAATAAATTTCTTTTCTCCACTGCCCCATTTTTCATCATATTTTGTGTCCACAAATATATTTGATAATAATTCTATTTCTTCTTCATTTTCCTTGATTTTTTCAAGTTTTTCTCTTTTCAGCTTTCTTTTTTCATCATGCCTTGTATAATATTTATCTAAAATATTTTTTGATAAATCATCTTGATTATCATAAAACCAATCAAATTCATCATTTTCTAATTCACTTGGTACTAAATTAACTCCAAGCCACCCTTTTTTTTGTAGGAAATATATAAAAACAATTTGACCCATTAGTTTTTTAGCAAATTCCTCAGATGTAAAATCACACCTTTCAGATTCATTTCTAAACTCATGATTTGCATCCAATATTTCCTTTAATTTTAGGTAATTTTCCTTATATATTTCAAAGAAATCATTCGAAACTTTTTCAACACTAAATTTTTCTTCTATTTCCTTAAGAGAATATTTTTTTGTATTATTTTCTAACAACCCTAAAAGTTGTTTTTTTGCTGTGTGATTAGGTTCGTCTTTACCAAACAAATACGAATATCTCTTTGCATTGCTTAATTTTGTCTTTATTTTCCCAACTTCTATTGATATTTCTTTTTTTACAAAAGATAATCTCCAATTTGCATCTGTTTCACTATATATTCCTGTTAATGCTGCATCTAAATCATAATAATCAAGCAAATGAGCAATAAAGTTTCTTTGTAGAGTCCTAGCATTTGCTACACTTTTATTATTTTTTAGCTTTACTATTACTATTCCAATATTATTTCTTTTATCATCAACATATTTTGCAAATAATTTTGAATTTTCAATATACTTTTTGTATTGCTCTGTTTTAGCTTCTACTTCTTTTTCATCTATTATATCCTTACCTTCTAAATTCAACAAATCTTTTATAAATTCATTAAATTCTTTTTTATCAAATTTGTTTTCTAGCATTTTCAAATAATAGTTTGTTTTATCACTAATGTTATACATTTTTCCTCCTTAATTACTCATAATATTCTGATAATATAAATTCTTTTTGCACACTATTTTTTTCATCAATATTATTTTCTTCTTTTTCAAAATAAACCTTATTAATTGAGTTTGCCAATTCTTCATAAAATGTTTTTAAATCATCCATTCCATTCAATTTTTTAATTTTCTTGTTAGCCTCATTTATGGTTTTGGTAGGTAATTCACCCTTTTGTATTAGGTCGATGATACTATTAATTTTAGACATTTCCAAATCATCAAACATTGTATCCATTTTTAAACATTGTTTTAATATATTTACAACTTTTTTAGAATTATCATTTCCCCTCTTAATAATTCCAATTGTCTCTAATTTTTTTTCTTCTTTTTCAGCTTCCTTAAATGCTTTTTTATTCATTTTTAATAATTCGAAATATTTTTTTGTAACTTTTAATCCTTTTTCTTTTTTATTTGTTCTTACTAATTCCACTGCTTGCTCAAAGGTAAGTTCTTCAGTACCATCTTCTGTACTTATAAAAAATCTTTTAAGATCTCCTTTTCTAAAAAAAGTTAATACTGATTTTTGACTTTTAGTACTTCTTCCTACTTTTATTTTTCTAGGATATCTTTTTATTTTTTCAAATAATTCTTTATCATTATCTCTAATATCTCTTATTATCTTTAAATATGTTAGCTCAGAACTTATCTCATCAGATTCTTCGGTAATAGATGTCGTCATTTTTCTAAACAATTCATATGTAGATATGTCTTCATCATCTGTTAAAAATTTAGTATCTTCACCTAAAATGTCATGAAACATTTGCATTTTGGGAATGATATTTTCTTCCAAAGACATCTGTTCATTCGATTTACTAGTAGGAAAGAAGTTGTATACATATATTTCACTGTGTTTAGTTCCAACTCTATTAATTCTTCCAACTCTTTGCATTATTTTAGTTGGATTCCATGGTAAATCATAATTTACAATTACATTGCTTCTATGTAAGTTCATTCCCTCTGCTAATACATCTGTTGTAACAAGTATTCTATATTCATTTTTTTGTTTTTCTTCGGCATATGTTGGATCAAAGTTCTCTCTTATGGTATCTCTAGTATTAGCAGGCATAGAACCTGAGAACATCAATATATTTTCTTTGATTCTTTTAGATATTGTCTTTGCTATATATTCTGCAGTTTCTCTAGATTCTGTAAATATCAATATTTTATTTTCTTTTAAGATTTTCTTATTTTGTAGCTCTTGAATAAAATATTCAATTTTATTATCTTTTTTTAGATTATGCCATAAATCTTTCATTTCGCACAAAATTTGTAAATCCTTTTGTAAATCTATGATAAATGATTCTTTAAAATCCTCTTTGTCAAATTTTAAAGTTTTTTCATTTTTGAATAACTCTTCTAATTCATCAATTTCATCATTTACAAGTAATTCTTGAACATTTATTTTTTTACTTATCCAAACTGTTCCTCTTTTTATATACATATCCATAAATTCTCTATATGAAGCTATAAATCTCTCTAATGTTTTTTCAAAAGCATATTTACTGCTTTCTAACCTCTTTACTAAAACACCTTTCATAAATCCACTCATATTAGCTTGTCCACTTAATAAAGATTTTTGCACTGATTTTAGTCTTTCTTCTTTTATGTACATTAGAGGTTTATATCTTGAATAATTTAATTTTCTTATTTTTTCTATTGTCTTTTCAAAGACTTCTTCTGTTTCATTATCAAAGGCATATACCAATTTCTTTGGATTAGAAACCTTTGGAAATTCTAATCCTTGTTTTTTTAAGTCTTCACCATAATTTTTTTGAATTTCCGTCCTTGTCCTTCTAATCATTACTTCTCTTAAAACTTTATCTCTTATTTCCTTTGAAGCTTGTTTTATGGCATCTTTTTGTTCTTTAGACCCCTTTTCACATTTTGCCACATTTATTGCGATATTTTTAAAAAACGCTTCTAAATTTCGTACACCTACAAATGTAGATCTATTTTTTGGTTCAAATAAATATAATTGATTTGCTATATCACTATAATAATTATTTTGAGGCGTAGCAGATATTAGTATTACTTTCTTCTTAACACAAATTTCGTGCAATTTTTTATATTGTTCTGTTTCTGAATTTCTAAATCTATGTGATTCATCAACAAATATGTATGAAAATTTTTCACTTTCCTCCTCATCAATTTTGTCTAATTTTCCAACAGATTCAATTTTATATCCTCGAACCCCAAAATCTTCCATAACATTTTCCCAATAATTTACTAACACTGGTGGACAAATAATTAAACTTCTTCCATTTAGTTCTCTCGCTAACATGGCACATATATATGTCTTTCCAAGACCAACAACATCTGATATGAAAACACCATTATGTTTTTGGATTATTCTTTTTGCTTGAATTACAGCATCCTTTTGATATTGCAATGGCTTAAATCCATAAGGTGTAATTTTTTTATCACTAAAAAATTCTATTGAATCATCATCTATTTCTTCTTTAAAATATTCATATAAAAACTTAACATACATTTCATAAGGTGTTATATCAGATTTAATCCACGTCTTATGTTCAATTGTTGATATACATTCTTCATTTATTTCTACAGATTCTTTCCATAGTTCTTCAAATTTTTCAAGCGCAAAGTTTATATCTGCGGAATTTTTTAATTCAACATTAAATTCCAGATTATTTACCAATCCACTTTTTGAAAAATTACTTGATCCTGTAATTACCCTTCCAAAATCTGGACTATCCTCAAAATCTCTCATTATATATACCTTGGCATGAATAGGTTGTTTTGTATATAACCTTAACTCTAACTTTCCATTTTTTATTAACTCTATGAATTGATTTACACCCTCTTCAACTTCTTCGGTATCATTAGATTTTTCAAATTCTGTTGTTAAATTTTCCTTATATTCATTTATTGCATCTATATTTGATAAATTTATCTCATCAATTTGCCCTTGTGCTTCTTTATATAAATCTAATATCTTTCTATCTGTATTTATTCCAATTAATATTCTTGTTTTTTCTACATCTTTTAAAGCATCTTGCATTAGATAAAAACCACTTGCTCTAAAATATCCAACCAATACATCAAAAAATTCTGTATTTCTTTTTAAAATTTTACTAAACCTATCATAAAGACTTCTTTCAGGCTCATTTGTAAAAAAAGTTAAATCATTATTCAATATTATCACACCTTTAATTTTTTGTTTCATTTTATCACATCATTTTTTATTTTTCCACATTTTTATCATATATTTTTATATCTATTATTCGGAAAATTATTATACAATAACTGCCGCTAAAAAAGCAATCGTAATAAATATTCCATAAAACTTAAAAAAATTATATTTTCTTCTTAATGGAAAATCAAAATTTTTTCCATCTTTTTTCTCTACTAAATTTGCATAGTTAGATAAAACACTTTCAGCCTCTCTTACTATATATCCGTCATCTTTACTATCTCCATCATTTTTTCTATTTTTTCTATCAATACATTCCAGACTCCTCGCAATTTTTCTAGATTTAACAACAACAAAAGCCTCTTCAATTAAATTAGATGGCAAATTCTTTAACACAACAACATTTTTCATTTTACACTTTTCCATAAACTTTCTCCTTAAAAAATTGTTATATTAAAATTCTTGCCATCTTTTCCAAATTTATACATTTGTTTATGTGTATCTTATAATCCTAAAACCTAGCCTTAAATCTAATACCAAATTATAAACTACTATTTACTTAATTTCATAGAAAGCAACTTAGAAATTCCTTTCTCTTCCATTGTAACACCATAAACAGTATCAGCAGCTTCCATAGTACCTTTTCTGTGTGTAATAACTAAAAATTGAGTACCAACCGCAAACTTCTTCAAAAACTCTGCATATCTATTAACATTAACATCATCAAGAGCAGCCTCAATCTCATCAAGTACGCAAAATGGAGCTGGATTCATCTTTAAAATTGCAAACAATAATGCAATTGCTGTAAATGCTCTTTCTCCACCAGATAAAAGTCCCATACTTTGAAGCTTCTTTCCGGGTGGCTGAGCCTCTATGTCTATTCCACATTCTAAAATATTTGCCTCATCTTCTAACTTAATTCTAGCTTCTCCTCCACCAAATAGTTCTTTAAAAGTCTGACCAAAATTTTCATTTATAATTTTCATTTTTTCTTTAAATCTAACTTTCATGCTATCTGTTATTTCATTAATCATATCTCTTAATTTTGCCATTGTATTTTCCAAATCTAAACGTTGTTCACACATAAAGTCATATCTTTGTTTTTGATTTTTGTATTCTTCAATAGAATCAACATTTACACTTCCAAGTTCTCTAATGTCTTGTTTCAAGTTGTTAACCCTTCTTGTCGTAATCGCAATATTTGCTGGCTTTTCGTATCCTTCTACCCCATTTGGAGTAAGCTCATATTCTTTCCATAAAGATGTAATTGTTTCATTTAAGTCATCATCAATTTTAGATTTTTTAACTTCTATTTTTACAATCTGACCTTTTAAATCCTCAATTACCTTAAATTCATCAACTTCCTCTTTTTCTTTTAGAGACAATTTTTCGCTTGCAGCTTGTCTTTCCTTTTTCATTTTTTCAATATCTTCATCACTTGATAATGTTTTAGCTTTTAATTCTTCTATTTTTGAATTTGTTTCACTTATTTTATTTTCAAGTTTTTTTTGTTCAATATTAATTTTTTCAATTTGACTTTCCTTGTTTTTAATGCTCGTATTTTGATTTTCAATCTCATTTTTAAGCATTTCAGCCATTTCATCAATTGAACTTTCACTTTCATTAAATGATGATACAGATATTTTTAAATTTGTTATATCGAAATTCAAATCATCTACTATTTTTGCTGTGTCCTTATTTAAAGACGAATATTCATTAATTTTAGCCTTTATTTCTTCATTTTCGTTATCAATTTTTGATTTTTCTTTATTTTTTTCTTCAATAACTTTTAAATATTCCTCTTTTTGTTTTTCTAATTCTGCCTTTTCTGTTCTTAATTTTTCTAAATGATTTGATATTCTCTCAATATTTTCTTTAACAGTATTTAATTTTTGATTTTCTACATTATATTTTATTTCAATTGTTTGAAGCGCATTTTCTAATTTCTCAGCATTTTCAAGAACCTGTTTATTTGAATTTATAATATCCTCTTTTTGTTTTTTCAAATCCTCTTGCATTTTTTTGATATTTTCAATTTGGTTTGCTAAGTCCTCAATTTCTTTACTTCTACCTAAAATCTTAACAGTTTTCTTATTAACAGAACCACCTGTCATTGAACCAGTTTGGCTTATAATATCTCCATCTACTGTTACAATTTTAAAGCTATGACCATTTTCCTTAGAAACCTTAATTGCAGTATCCATATTTTCTACAATTACAGTTCTACCTAATAAATTCAAAATTATTTGCTCATATTTTTTGTCATATTTTATTAGGTCTGATGCCAATCCTAATACTCCTTGAAAATTACCTTTTACTTTTTCAGCCCTTTTTCCTTGAATATTTGAAATCGGTAAAAATGATGCTCTTCCTAAATTATTTTTTCTTAAATACTCAATAAGCCTTTTGGCATCTTGTTCATTTTCAGTTACTATATTTTGAAGACTTGCACCTAATGCCATTTCTATTGCAGTTTCTAAGTTTTGTGGCACATCTATAAGCTCTGCTAATGCTCCTTTTACCCCTTTTCCAAGTTCTTTTGTTTTTTCACATTCTTGAAGCAAAGCTTTTACACTTTTTTGATAGCCATCTTTTTCTTTTTCAGTTTCTACTAAAAATTTATGTTTTGATTCTTTGAAATTTAATTCTTGTATGCTATTGTTAATCTTTATATCAATTGATTTTATTTGCTCTTCTGCCTTACGTTTTGCCGTTATTACATCTTGCAATTCTTTTGACACCTTATTTTTTTCCTTTTGAATTTCAAAAAATCCTTTTTCAATTTCTTCTTTAGAAAATCTTGTGTTATCTAATTCTGATATACTATTTTGTATATCATTTTGAATTTGAGCTTTCCTTTTTTCTGTATTTGAAATATTAACATTTTGTTCATTTATGTTTCCTTCTATTTCATATTTTAAATCTATATTTTCCTCAAGCTTTCTCTTATCATTTTCAATTTCAAGCTCTTTTTCAGATAATGTCTTATTTATTTTTTCTAGCTCATTTTGCTTCTCTTCAAGCTCTTTTTCATATTTTTCCTTATTTTCCTTTAAATTTTCTTTTTTACTTAATTTTAAATTCATTTCTTCTTCTGTTTTCGAAATTTTTGCTTTTGTTTCTTCGATTTCTTCTTCAAATCTTTTTCTATTTTCCTCATTATTTTCAATTTTAGATTTTGCAACATTAATTTCAGAAGTTAAAGTTTCCACATCTTTTTGGCTTGTAAATCTTAAATTTTGAGTGTTCTCAATTTCTTCTGTTAGGTCATCTATTTGACCTTTTAGCTCCTCTTTAAGAATTTTTATTTTTTCAAGTTTGCCTTCTTCTAAATTACATGTATTTTGCATAATTTCTATGTCTTCTTGAATTTTCACTAAATCATTTTTATATTTTTCGATATTATATAAAAATAATCCAACTTCAATACTTTTAAGCTCATTTTTCAAATCTAAATATCTTTTTGCTTTATCTGATTGTTGCCTTAATGGCTCTAAATTTGCTTCTATTTCTGTTAAAATATCATTAATTCTTAGAACATTAAGTTTTGTATGTTCTAATTTTTTTTCAGATTCTTCTTTTCTTGTCTTAAATTTTACAATTCCAGCTGCTTCTTCAAATACATTTCTTCTGTCTTCTGATTTATTACTCAAAATCTCATCAATTTTACCTTGACCAATGATAGAATATCCATCTTTTCCAATTCCAGTATCCATAAATAGCTCTAATATGTCTTTTAGTCTACATTGTGTTTTGTTTATAAAATATCCTGTTTCCCCACTTCTATATAATTTTCTTGTAACTGTTACTTCTTTATATTCAATTGGAAGTTTGCCATCTTGATTGTCAAATACTAATGATGCTTCTGCAAACCCTAATGATTTTCTATTTTGTGTTCCTGCAAATATTATATCTACCGATTTTCCACCACGGAGTTCTTTCATGCTTTGCTCTCCAAGTACCCATCTGATTGCATCTGCTATGTTGCTTTTTCCTGAACCATTTGGGCCTATTACACTTGTTATTCCGGGCATGAATTCTAGTATTGTTTTATCTGCAAATGATTTAAATCCTTGTAATTCTAGTCTTTTTAAGTACATGTTTTTTCCTTTCTTTGTTCGTTTGGGACCGGTTCTTTTATGAACATGTTCGTTTGGGACCGGTTCTTTTGTGAACATTTTTTAGTTGTATTTTATATTAAAATGTCGGATTTTTCAAGGTTATATTTTATATAATTAATATTTTTTGCATTGTTACATTTTTGAAATCTTTTTTAGGAATTTTGTGATTTTTTTAGTTTTTATGTCTGGAATTTTGTGTTTTTTATCGTTGTATTGTTAAGAATTTTGTGATATAATATATAAAGAGGTGATAAATATGACCAGATTAAGAAGAAAAATTGATGAATATTTAATCAATTGGAAAAATGATATAAACAAAATGCCCTTAATAATAAAAGGAGCAAGACAAATTGGAAAAACCGATGCAATTGAAAATTTTGCCAAAAATAATTATCCTAATGTAATTGAAATTAACTTTGCTCTTCAAAAGCAATATAAAGATATATTTGATGACGGTTATGAAGTAGATAACATTATCAAAAGTATATCTTTAAAAAATCCCGATTTAAAATTTATACCGGGAAAAACATTAATCTTTTTTGATGAACTTCAAGAATGTATTAATTGTGCTACCTCTTTAAAATCATTTAATCAAGACGGAAGATATGATGTGATTTGTTCAGGTTCGCTAATGGGAATAAATTATAAAGAAATAGAGTCAAACAGTGTCGGAAATAAAATAGATTATAATATGTATTCTATGGATTTTGAGGAATTTTTATGGGCAAAAGGCTACAAAGAAGACCAGATAGAAGATTTGTATAAACATATGCTTGATTTAAAACCATTAAGCACTGTACAATATGATGTTATGATGTCTAACTTCAAAGAATATATGGTAATAGGTGGAATGCCAGCAATTGTTAATCAGTTTGTAACACAAAAAAATTATAGTGGAACTCTAGAATTACAAAGACAAATTTTATTAGATTATGAAGAAGATATTACTAAATATGCAAACGGATTAGACCAAGGAAAAATATTAAATGTATATAGAAAAATTCCTACTTTTTTAGGTAATGAAAATAAAAAATTTCAAATATCAAAAGTAGAAGATGGTGCAAGAAGTAGAGAATATATAGGTACAATTGAATGGTTAAATAATGCTGGAATAACAAATATTTCATATTGTATGGAAACACCTGAACTTCCTTTGGGTGGTAATTATAATCCCGATAATTTTAGATTATATTTTGGGGATACTGGAATATTAATAGGCTCGCTAGATGAAGAAGCACAAGAAGATTTAAGATTTAATAAAAATTTTAATGCCTATAAAGGTGCTATATATGAAAATATTGTTGGAGAAATGTTAGTTAAACAGGGTTATAAATTATATTTTTATAAAAATGAAAAAGGAACAATAGAAATGGACTTTTTTATTAGAGATAAAAATTCTCTAATTCCTGTTGAAGTAAAAGCAAATGATAATGCAACAATTTCTTTAAATAATTTAATAGATAGTAATAAGTTTAAAGATATAAAATATGGTATAAAACTTTGTAATAAAAATATTGGTTTTAATGGGAAATTTTATACTTTTCCTTATTTCTTGGCATTCTTTTTGAAAAGATTTTTAAGGGAACATTAATATAACTGATTTATAAATACTATGATCATTTTTGTTGACCAGCATAGGAAGACATTGAAGTAACCCAAGCGAGAATTGCTACTATAATTCTCGCTTTTTTAATAAAATATTTTTATTGTATTATAAATCTAATCCCTTTCTTTATCCTGCTTCTGTACTTCCATTTGCTCCATAATACCATTTTCGTTAATATGATATCTCTTTGTTGCCAAATTTTCTGCTAAATCCAATCTATGTGTTGTTAATAAAAGCATCACATTTTTTCTCATAGCATATCTCTTTATCATTTCCAACTGCTCTTTTATCAATTTATCCTCAACATTTCCAACAGGTTCATCAACGATAACAATAGATTCTCCATCATCAATTCTATAAAACAATTTAGAAAGTATAAGTCTTCTTTGTTGTCCTGTCGAAAATTCCATAAACTTTCTTGTTGACAATTGCTCTATTAAATTAGGAAACTCTAAATGTAACTCCTCTAAAATTTTATGCAACTTTATTTTCTCTTTTTTACTCAAATCAGAAACATTCTTTTTGCCTGTTATTTGTTGCAATACTGAGCTTTCATTTCCTAAATCCATACTTGGTCTAAATGAAATAAATTGATTTCCTAAGTTATCAACTTCTTCTTCATTACTTAGCTTTATGACCTTTCTATTATTTATATCTCCTCTTTTTAATAATCTTAAAAATGTACTCTTTCCAGCTCCTGATACCCCTGACAACAATACTATGTCGCCTCTTTTCATACTAAATTCAGGTATTTTTATATTAGTTGCGTATCTTACTTCCCCTGTTTCATAGTCCATTTTTGGATAAAATTTTGCATCCAAATCCTTTATCTCAAATGAGTCAAATTGTTTTTCTGCACCTTTTAAAGGATAAACTTTTTCTTCCATTTGAGAAATTATATCTTGAGTCTGTTTACAAAGTGATTCAAAATCCTTGTATTTGTCTTTATTTTTCTCTATTTTCATATATAAACTATATATTTTTGAAGATATCATTTCATTTGCTTTCATAGATATTAATGCATTTGCAAGAGATTTTCCATCAAGTTTCCCATTTTCCTTTATTAAAACATTTCTACTTATATATGTTCCCATAAAAAGTGCTTGTGTTAAACTAGAAATTGTATCTAAAAACAATTCATCGTCTTTAATCTGGTTTTCTATCTTTTTTTCTTCCTTCGTCTTTGCTTTTAACTCTTCTATAATAGCATTTGTTTCCATCTCATTTATTTGTTCATTTTCTAATAAATCATCTTTTATTCCTTCTTGTCTAGTTCTAATTTGATCAGCCTTATCCCATTTTTCATTTACCTGCAATTTTTGCTTTATCATTTTTTTTAACAATTCTGTTCCAATTTGACTAGCTGATTTAAGTACTATAAATGAGCTATCTACTTCATTTTGCTTATCGTTAAAAAAAATAGTTCCAATTACTCCTGCTATTGCCAATCCCAATCCTAAATAATCTGTCAATTTATCAGAATATATCGCATTTACTTGTCTTTCATATTGTATTATAATTCTAATAGCTTCTCTCGCAGACATTGTCGTATCATATTTTATTGTCTTTTTTTCTCCATTTATAATTTCCTCTTTTTCCTCTTGCTTTAATATTATTCCATCACGAGCCGCCTGAGCAATTTGAGAATATTCATATAGTGATTCGATTTGTTCTTGCATTTGACGTTCAAACATAACACTAGACATTATTCTATCCATAAAATTATCAATTAAGTTTTTATATTCTAAAATAATAATCCTCAATCTGCTTGTATCCTCTTTTGAAATAATTTTTCTTGTCAGTTCGTTATCAAATTTATCTAACATTAGCCTTCTCATACCGCTTAAACCACAATAAACATAATTCCAGTCACTAGCAGTAAGTCTTCCATCTTTTACTCTCTTTATTACTTTGTTTTTCTTGTCTTTCCTTTTAATTTCAGGATATTCTAATTTTAGTTCTTTTTTTATTTTTTTAGTTAATAATTCAATTGATGTTCCGTTTTTTCCTTTTAATCTCATATTTTTCCTCCATAAAAATGATATCCAATTGAAATTATAACATAATTTTCCAAATTTTTCAATATTATGGTAACTTACGCATCTCTTTTCCAATAAAACAAATACTGCTGAGCCAATCCCTCCAACTCTCCAAACTTCTCCTTAGCAATTCGAGCAATATCCCTTTTATTAACCTTAGTCTCATCAGGATTTTTAATATACAATTCATTCATAACTCTTCTAACCCAAACATCAATTGGGAAAACATCAAATCTTTTCAAATCAGAAAAAAGCAAAATACAATCAGCAACCTTAGGTCCAACACCAGAAAGAGATAATAATTCATCTCTAGCTTTTGTTGTTTCTATATTATGCAATTCCTGTAAATCTACTTTTTTATCTAAAACCATTTTAGTTGTTTCATATAATCTAATGTCTCTAAAACCTGTACCTAAATCTCTAAAATCCTGTACAGATACATTTTTAAGACTTTCTGGAGTTGGAAAAGTATAATACTTTTTACCATTCCAATTAATCTCCTCTCCATATTTTTCAGATAGCCTTTCAATAATGCCTTTTATCCTCGGAATATTATTATTTGCGGAAATTATAAAAGAAATAATTGTCTCCCATAAATCTTGATTTAAAATTCTTATTCCTTCTCCATATTTAATACTCAAATTAACATTTTCATCTACTTTAGAAAGTTTATCTTTAATTTCAGAATAATTTCTATTTAAATCAAAATAATTTGTAACAATTTCTTTAATATCTCCGTTCAAGCTTTCCCTTGAAAACTATTTCATTATCTTTTTTTTGAACATTTAATACACCTTGTTTTATTATCCCTGTGTAGCTTTTGTCTTGTTCTTCATTCCATCTGAAACATTGTCCACAATCAAAGATGTGCTTTATCTCGAATGAATCTTGATTTTTTAAAATATATTTTTGTTCTTTCATTTTCATACCTCCTTTCGTGAAAAGATCGTTTCTTTTTTCACTGGGACCGTTTCTTTTCGCGAAAAGAAACGGTCCCAATGGAAAAAGAAACGGTCCCTATGAGAAAAATTACTTTTTACTTGTTTTCTTTTTTCTAGTAGTCTTTTTTCTTGTCTTTTTTTCTCCAGTATCAACTTTTTCTTGGTTCTCTGGGTCCCATATTTCTCCAACTTTAGGCTTATTCCAAGAAATATAATTACACTTATCCGGATTATTTTCACAAACGTAGAATTTTCTGCCTCTTTTAGTCTTTTTAACTTGAATGGTTCCCCCACAATTAGGGCAAGGAACATCTATTGTTTCCACAATTGCCTTAGCATTTCTACATTCCGGGAAACCGGGACAAGCTAAAAATTTTCCGTATCTTCCATATTTATAAACCATTAATCTGCCACATTTCTCACAAACTACATCTGATACTTCATCTTCAAGTTTTACATGTTCTAGCTCTTCTTCTACTTTCTCAACTTCCTTGATAAATGGTCCATAAAATTCTCTAATTATGTTTTTCCACTTTTCATTACCTTCTGCTATTCTATCAAATCTTGTTTCGATATTTGCGGTAAATTCTTCGTTTACAACATCGGCAAAGTTTTCTACCAAAAGCTTATTTACAACCTTTCCAAGCTCTGTTGGAACAAGTTGTTTTTGCTCTTTTTGAATATAGTGTCTATCTATTATTGTTGTAATAATTGGAGAATATGTTGATGGTCTACCTATTCCTTTTTCCTCTAAAGCCTTGACCAAACTTGCTTCTGTATATCTTGGTGGTGGTTCTGTAAAACTTTGTTTTGGATTTATTTTTTTCTTTTCTACTTCTTGTTTTACTTCTAATGGTGGTAACATTCCTTTTTCTTCTACTTGTTTTTCATCTGTTCCCTCTACATATAAAACCATAAATCCTTGGAATTTTAGGCTTTGACCATTTGCTTTAAAGTCATAATCATTGGCTTTTATTGATACTTGCATTGTGTCATATACAGCTGCAGGCATTTGACTTGCTAAAAATCTATTATATATTAGTTTATATAATTTATATTGCTCCGGAGTTAAATATTCTTTTATTTCGTCTGGTGAAAGTTCAATATGTGCTGGTCTTATTGCCTCATGCGCATCTTGAGCATCTTTGTTTGTTCTATAATATCTATTTTCATAGTATTTTTCACCATAAGTTTTCAAAATCTCTTCTTTAGCTGCTGCTCTTGCTTCTTCTGAAATTCTTGTTGAGTCTGTTCTCATGTATGTAATAAGTCCAGTATGTCCTTGTGGAAGTTTTATTCCTTCATAAAGAACTTGTGCAACTGACATTGTTCTTTTTAATGTGAAGTTTAATTTTCTTGAAGCTTCTTGTTGCATTGTACTCGTTGTAAATGGTGGTGCAGGCTGTCTTTTTCTCTCACTTTTCTTTATATCTGTTACTACATATTTTGCATTTTCTATATCTTTTAAAATTTCATCTACTTCTTCCTTAGAATGAAGTTCTATTTTTTTGTTATTTTTTCCTGTAAAATGAGCTTCAAATTCTTTTTTGGAATTTTTATCTAGCAAATTAACATATATGTTCCAATATTCTTCTGGAATAAAGTTTTCAATTTCATTTTCTCTATCGACTATTAGCTTAACTGCTACTGACTGTACACGACCTGCTGATAGCCCTCTTTTTACTTTTTTCCAAAGAACTGGACTTATTTTATATCCAACTATCCTATCTAAAACCCTTCTTGCTTGCTGAGCATCAACCAAATTTATATCTATATCTCTAGGCTCTTTTATTGCTTTTTGTACTGCTCCTTTTGTTATTTCGTTAAATGTAACTCTTGTAATTTTGCTTTCATTTTCTTCTAAAATATGAGCTAAATGCCATGCAATAGCTTCTCCCTCACGGTCCGGGTCAGTTGCAAGATACACTTTTTTTGCTGCTTTTGCATCTTTTTTTAATGCTTTTATTAAATCTCCCTTTCCCCTAATATTTATATATTGCGGTTCAAAATCGTGCTCTATATCTACTCCTAATTTTGATTTAGGTAAATCTCTTATATGTCCCATTGAAGCTACAACCTTTGTGCTTCCTCCTAGGAATTTTTTTATTGTGTTCGCCTTTGCAGGTGATTCTACTATTATTAATTTGTCTGCCATCTTTTGCTCCTTTCAATTTCTTGAATTGTATTAAATTATACAAACATTTGGACTAAAAGTCAATGGAAATTCCCAATTGGTGACGGACTTTTTGAAATGGGGACGGTTCCTTTTTCAAAAAAGAACCGTCCCCATTTCAAAATTCTCTTCTACACTTTCTGTAAATCTTCCAAAACATCTTCAACACTCACCGGTGTTACCTCGTTGTTTCTAAGTAATGTCAAAATTCTATCAGCTTCATCTAAATCATTTGTTACATCTGTAACTTCCTTAGTTTCAATTTTAACATTACCTTCTAAATATTCTGTCTTTACTACCTCTATTCCATATTTTCCCCTAGTATTTTCTGTTTCATTTATTTTGTCTGTATTTCTAACATTTTCATCTCGTGCTATTTTGTAATACTCTAGCTTTATTGGATATTTAATCCCAGCCTCCTCTAAGTGTTCTTTGGAAATAAATATTCCATCAAAAAATGTTTTCAAAATGACATCCTTTCTTCATTTTTCAACAACCTTTACATAATATATCACAATTGTTATAAAATTGCAATAGCGTTTTTAAAATTTCTTTGATTTATCCGCATTTTCCGACATTGTTTTACATAATCTCAATTGTTTTTATTTACTTTTCCTAGGACTTTACCCACCATATCCACAATTTGAGTAGACTCTTTATTTGCTATACCTTTACCAATTGCCTTACCACTAACAGTAATAGAGGCAACCAAAGCACTTACCAAAAACTGAATATTACTTGAAACACCATATGTATTTGAAATTTTTAATGCAATCATTGCACTTATTGCACCACTTACAACACCACAAATATCCCCAATTACATCAGCGCAAATATTTGCAACCTTTGAAGCATTTTTTATAAGTTTAAGAGATGTCTTAGCTCCATCTGCCTTTTTAGTAGCTTTTGCGTGGAAGTGACCTTCTTCTGCAACTGTTACAGCAACACCTATTATATCAAAAATTATACCTATAAATATAACTGCAATTAATATTATTATAGACGCAAATATATTTAAGTTTTCTATACCATTATTTGATATAAATGATACCGCGCTTGACAGTATAAATGTTAACACAAAGGCCTGCAGGGCCCATTTTATATTTGAATTATCTTGTTTATTATTTTTTTCTTTCATATTTTTATTAGACATTTAAGTCTAACCCCTCCTTATTTTAATTTTGTAAAAAAAAGAAAATAGAACTTATTTCTATTTCCAAGATTTAAAGTTTACAGATGGTAAAAACTCAAGTAAATTTTACGGTTTAGGTCTGGTTGAATTTCTCTATTTCCTACTATATATTACTACATAGCCGTTTCCGTTTAAAAGAAACATCTAAGTTTGTTCTTAGACACCAGATCGCCACTTAAGTCCGTACCTTAATCCTTAAGTTTCCTTGCCTGTTAATTCTGGCAAACATTCTA
>CAKPNI010000010.1 GCA_934168355.1 uncultured Clostridia bacterium | reverse complement strand
GTATAAATTGCCTTTTCAGCTTTTTGATATAAATCTCTAAAATCCATAAAAGCAATAGATTGAGCAACATAAGGAATATGATGTTCTGCCATAATTGCAGTTAAATCTTTTCTGTTTTGCATTTTACCCGGAATAACTTTACCTGCAGGTGTTGTTGTTGTATCTGCAAACTTTGGTGTTGCAGAAGAACGTTGAATACCTGTATTCATATATGCTCCATTATCATAGCATACATAAGTTAAGTCATGACCTCTTTCCATTGCACCAGATAAAGATTGTAGACCTATATCATAAGTTCCACCATCTCCACCAAATGTGATAAATTTAGTATGATTATCTTCTGATATTTTTCCTTGTCTTTTTAGTGACTTGTAAGCTGCTTCAACACCAGATAGGGTAGAAGTTGCATTTTCAAATGCAGTGTGTATAAAAGAATCTGTCCAAGAAGTATATGGGTAAGTAAAAGTAGATACTTCCATACAACCAGTAGCACAAGAAATAACTGCGTGGTCTTCTTCTTTTAAAGCTCTTAAAATATGTCTTGCAACAACAGGTGCACCACATCCAGCACACATTCTATGACCTTCGCTAAATCTTGAAGGTTTATTTGCAACTACTTCTTTTAAATTATATGCCATTTTATTTTCCCTCCTTTGTTCTTAAACCTAAAAATCTATATGGATTTCCTAAATCTCCAGTTTTTGCAATTTCTGCTAAATCTGTATATACCGATTCTAAATCGGTTGCTGGTACATCTCTACCACCAATACCATAAACATAATTTATAGTAGGAACATTTACTTTATTTACAAACATAGCTGATGTAACATCAGAAAATAGTGCTCCACCTGCAGCATTTAAAGAATCTGATTTATCTAATACTGCAACTGCTTTTGCATTTTGTAAAGCTTTTGCAATTTCCTCAGCAGGGAATGGTCTGTAAACTCTAATTTTTAAAAGTCCAGCTTTAATACCTTGATTTCTTAATTTATCAACAACAAATTTAGTTGTTCCAGCAGTTGAGTTCATACAAACAATAACTAATTCTGCATCATCTAATTTGTATCCCTCAAATAAATCATAATGACGTCCAGTCCATTTCTCAAAATCTTTAGCAACATCTAAAATAACATCTTTAGCTTTTCTCATTGCTATAGATTGTTGAGCTTTATGTTCAAATAAAAATGCTTGTAAATCAAGTGGACCTATTGCCATAGGTTCTTTTTCATTTAATAAATAATGTTCTGGTTTATAAGTTCCAACAAATTCTTTAACTTCTTTATCATCTTCAAGCATAATATTTTCTATAGAGTGTGATGTAATAAATCCATCTTGGCAAACCATTAGGGGAAGTAAAACATCTTTATGTTCTGCTATTCTGTGAGCCATAAGCAAATTATCATAAGCCTCTTGGTTATTTTCAGAAAATAACATAATCCAACCACTGTCACGAACACCCATTGCATCAGAATGGTCATTATGGATATTTAATGGACCAGAAACAGCACGGTTAACTAGGTTCATAACAATAGGAAGTCTTAAGCTTGATGCAATATAAATCATTTCCCACATAAAAGATAAACCATTTGAAGAAGTAGCAGTCATAGCTCTTGCACCTGCTGCTTCTGCACCAATACATGCAGACATTGCACTATGTTCACTTTCAACAGCAACAAATTCAGTATCAACTGTACCATTTGCAACAAATGTTGAAAAATATTGTGGGATTTCTGTTGATGGAGTGATAGGGAAGGCTGCAACAACATCAGGATTAATTTGCTTCATAGCAAAACTTGCAGCTTCATTACCACTTAATCTTTCTCTTATACTCATTAATTAAACACCTTCTTCCTTCATTTCAATTGCTTTAAAAGGACAAACTTTGGCACAAACGCCACATCCTTTACAAAAATCAAAATCAAATTCTTCTCTTTTTAAATCTTTATTTACTGGAATAGCATTTTCAGGGCAAACAGGGAAGCATAGTCCACATTGTTTGCATTTTTCCTTAATATAAACAGGTCTCATACTTCTCCAGTCACCTGTTTTAAATTCTTTTGAGTTTCCAGCCTCATATATATTTCCACCAATTGTTAGTTCTTCCATTGGTGTATTTTTATTTATAGTTGACATTCTTTAACTCCTTTCAAAGCCATTTCCAAAGCTTTCATATTTCCATCTATAACCTCAGGTTTCTTAGCAAATTTATGCTTAAAAGAGCCTTCCATATCTTTTAGAAAATCTTCATCATTCATAATTCCTGTAACTTTAACAATTGCGGCAAGCATAGGTGTATTTGGAAAATATCTACCAAGAGCTTCTGTTGATACTTTTCTTGCATCTATGGTATAAACTTTTCCTTCATATCCTTTTAAAACAGATTTTAAATAATCTGTTGATTTTGTTGTATTTATAACAATTGCACCAGTCTTTTTCAAACCTGATGTAACATCAACAGTTTCAAGTAATGTATCATCTACAACTACAACATAGTCTGGTTCGTAAATGTTACTGTGAACTGTTATTGGATTATCACTTATACGGTTATATGCAGTAATTGGTGCACCCATTCTTTCAGGTCCATACTCTGGGAACCCTTGAATGTATTTTCCAGTATTAAATGCGGCATCAGCAAGTAGTAAAGAAGCAGTTTTTGTTCCTTGACCACCACGGCCGTGCCATCTTATTTCTATTAGGTTTTCCATTGGTTTTCCTCCTTATTTTTTTATAGTTGTAGTATATTATTTATTTGGCCAAAAGTCAAGAAGAATGGGTAGACTTGGTGGTCAAGAATTGCATAAAAAGTTGGAAAAAATGGATTGCATATTGGGGGAGTTTGTGATTTAATAGAGTGGAGAGAAGAATTTTTTGAAATGGGGACGGTTCTTTTCGCGAAAAGAACCGTCCCCAATCAGAAAAAGAAAGGAACGAAAATTTGGAACTAACAGGAGAAATACTAGGAATAATATACCAAAATGAAATAAACAGCTACACAATAGCTGAAATATATGCAAATGAGCTAGAAAAAATAGAAACAATAGTAGGCTATTTACCATTTATTGCCGAAGGAGACGAAGTAAAAATAATAGGAAAAATAGTAGAACATAAAGAATATGGTGAACAATTTAAAGTAGATTCATTTGAAAAATTAATGCCACAAACTTTAGAAGCTTTAGAAAGATATTTGGGGAATGGAACAATAAAAGGAGTGGGTCCTGCAACTGCAAGAAAAATTGTTGAAACATTTGGTGATGAAACCTTAGATATATTAAAATATGATCCCTCTAAACTTCAAAAAGTAAGGGGAATAAGCAGTGAAAGAGCTTTAGAAATTGCAGAAAGCTTTATGGAAAGCTGGGGAGTTTGGCAAATTGTCGAGTTTTTAAAAAAATTTAATATTGGAATTGAAAATGCCAAAAGAATATATGATAAGTTAGGTGCAATGGCAATTGAAACAATAGAAGAAAATCCGTATGTTTTAATTGATTTAGTAAGAGGTGTTAATTTTAAACAAATAGATGATATGGCTCTAAAGCTTGGAATAGAAGCAGAGAGTCTAAAAAGAATTACAAGTGGTATTAAATATGCTTTAATTCAAATTTCATATAATGGTCATTCATGCACAATTTTACAAAATTTAGAGGAATTTGTAATAAATTTGTTGGGGATAAGTATAGATGATGTAGAAAGCGGAATTATCCATCTAAAAGCAAAAGGTGAAATTGTTATTGAGGATAGAGATGATGATACAGAATGGGTGTATCTAGAGAGTTTTTATAATACAGAAGTTGCAATTTGCAATAGATTAAATAAATTAGATGAAACCGAGAATTCTAAAAAAGTTAAAGGCATAAAAAATGAAATGAAAAGAGTTGAAAAGGAGAACGGGATAGAATTATCGGAAAAGCAAAAAGAAGCGGTGCAAGCTGTTAATGACAATAATGTAACAATTATAACAGGTGGACCAGGTACAGGAAAAACAACAATTATAAAATCTATTATAGAAATTTACATTAAACAAAACAACAAAATAGTTTTGGCAGCACCAACAGGAAGAGCAGCTAAAAGGATGACAGAAATGACTGGAATTGAGGCAAGTACATTACACAGATTGCTAGAAATTGGAAAAATAAATGATGATGGTTTATACAAAAAAAGTCAAGATTATCAAGGGACTCCAATTGATGCGGATATTGTAATTGTAGATGAGATGTCAATGGTAGATATGTTTTTAATGAATTATTTATTACAGTCAGTATATCTTGGAACAAAACTTGTATTAGTAGGAGATAGTGACCAATTGCCATCAGTAGGGCCAGGAAGTGTACTTCAAGATATAATAGAATCAGGAAAGATTACAACCATTCATTTAGATAAAATTTTCAGGCAGGCAGCAAAAAGTAAAATAATTGTAAATGCACACAGAATAAATGAGGGAGAAGGATTTGTATCAAAAGAAGAAATGGAAGAAGATTCGAAAAGTGATTTTTTCTTTATAAATGAAGGCATGCAAGAAAAAATGCTAGAACAAGTAATATCATTATGCTCAGGAAGATTAAAGAAATTTGGAAATTATGATTTTTTCGAGAACATACAAGTTCTTACACCAACTAAAAAAGGAAGCCTTGGAACAAAAGAATTAAACAAATCATTGCAAGCGGTTTTAAACCCTGAGAGTGATAAAAAAAGAGAAAGAAATACTGGAAACACAATATATAGAGTTGGAGACAGAATAATGCAGGTTAAAAATAATTACGATATTTACTGGGAAAGACGAAGAGACAATGAAACAGGAACAGGTGTGTTTAATGGGGAATTTGGAACGATTTTGGATATAAATGAGAAAGAAAAAAATATAGAGATTAAATTTGATGATGATAAAATTGCGTGGTATCAATTTACAGAGTTAGAGCAAATTGAACTTAGTTATAGCATAACAATTCATAAAGCTCAGCGGAAGCGAGTTTGATGTAGTTATTCTATGTATTCCAAAAACTGCACCAATGCTTCTTACACGTAATTTACTATATACTGGAATTACCAGAGCAAAAAAGCTATTAATAGTTATTGGTGATGGAAAAACAGTTGGATTTATGATTAATAATGTGGATAGTAAAAAGAGAAATACTGGACTTATGTATAAACTAACAAAAAAGGGACTGTAAAAAGTCCCTTTTTAGCATTTAACCGTATTACTAGAAGGTGGAATTTCAAATTTTATAGTGAAGAAATTAAATTCTTCTAATTTGTTATCATCTAGACAAGATAAATATATATCTAATTGTTCTTGACTTTCACAAGCTGTTATAATAGCTGGATGTAAATTGTAATTTGTAAATAATTCAGCTGCATAGATGATAGCTTCCATTTTAGATTTATGTTCTTTATTTAACATTAAATGATATCCTTCTCTAAATCTAGAAAAAGCAGGAAATCTATAATCACGAAGTGGTTTAGTATAAAGCTTTTCTATTACTTCATTAATAGAAGTTAAATCTGTTTGATTAGACAATATTTGATAAATCTTATCAATGGTATATGGAAGAATGACTTTATTTTGAATGCTAGAAATTATTAACGTATTTTCTACAAAAGATGAGCTTAATTCTTTTGTAGAAATGAAAGATTCATCTTCTTTTGGGTTTTGTTCTTTAACTAAAGATGATTCTTTTTTTAGCATTTCAGATAGGTCTACCATTGATATGTTGTGAATAAAATCTTCAATTTGAGATGTGTTACTGTAAATTTTTTCCATTGATGATGAAAACATTTTATTATATTTTTTTACAGAAGATTTTATTCTTGGTGCTGCTTGAATGTTTATATTATTAAAACATGTAGTTAATTCTTTTATATAATTTATATTATCATTTGATTTAGCTAAAGCACTTGTTGCTTCAGCTAAATATTTAGAAGGAGTACTCTCTGAATTATCATTTGAATTTATTTCATAATCGCTCATAAAATTTTTTAAAAAAGTCAAAATTTGTTTATTAAGCATTTTTTGTATGTCAAATGTTGCACTTAGAGAATTTCTTTCTAACTCAAATATTTTTTCTATATTGCTGTTATCTGTATAGTTAATCATTTGTAACCTCCGAACTAAAATTAAACCGAATTTAAAATAATTATAACATTACTAAAAATAAAAGTAAATGGAAATTGTAAAAAAAATGAGAAAAAAGTTGAAAAAAAAAAATCATTATGTTATAGTGAATATGTAATTAAAAAATTAAAATAATTATAATTTAGGAGGAAAAAGAATGAAAAGGAAAATGTTAAGCATTCTATTTATTATTTATGTTGCAATTGCAATTTTTGTAACAATTTGTTTATTATCTTATAATAGGTTTAAGGTAACAGAGTTTGGAAATAAATCATTATTACTCATTACAGATGATGAAATGGCACCAGATTATAAAAAAGGAGATTTAGTTATAGTAGACAAAAAGTCTAAAATTATAACAGGAAGAAAAGCTTTTTTCTATACAACATCTGATAGAAAAATAGAAATAAAACTGGGAACAGTAGAAGCCATAAAAAATGTTTCAAATAGCGAAACAACCTATACTTTAGAAGGCGGTAGAGATATTTCTGGAGAATACTTACTAGGACCTGTAGATACAGTAGAAATTATACCTGTAGTTGGAGGAATACTAAATGTGTTAGAATCAAAATGGGGATTCTTATTTCTTATAGTATTGCCATCATTATTAGCTTTCGTTTATCAAATATCTGTTGTTATAGCAGAAATAAAAAATAATGACGAATAAAAGAAAGAGAAAAAATATGAGTTTGCTAAACAAACAAAACAAAAAGAAGTTAATTATTTTAGCTTGTATGTGTAGTATTTTAATTTTGCTATATGAAATAGTACACATATATGCTATTTTTTACAGTGAAGTCACAGGAAATGTCGAATTAAAAAATGGAGCATGGAATATTGTAATAAATGGAACAGAAATATCAAAAGGAGTTCAAAAAGATTTCGTTATTGACCAAATTAATATTGATCAAAACGAACATGTAAAATCAGGAAAATTAGCTCCAGGATTATTAGGAAATTTTGAAATTATAATAAATCCTAAGAATACAGATGTTTCTGTTAAATATGAAATAGGTTTGAATAAAGAAAATATGAAAAATAGTAGTATTAAAATAAAATCAATCAATGAAACGGAATACAATAATGAGTTAATAAGAACTGATCAAAATACATATACAGCAATAATTCCTGTGGAAAAGATAAAACAAGGAGCAACAAATAGAATAAAAATTGAAATTGAATGGGAAAATGTAGAAACAAATAATGAAGAAGATACAAAAGAAGGAAGTAAATATAAATCCAAATTACAAATCCCGATAACAGTAAAAGCAAGTCAATACTTAGGAGAAAAAATTATTCCATACAATGAAAACTAAAGGGAAAGATAAGTACTATATCCTTAAAAGAAAGAAATGATTAAGAATATGAAAAAAACAAAAAAGATTAATGTAATTATTGGTTATATGTTAAATATTCTTATAATAATCGTTGTTTTAATAACAATGATTGGATTATATTATATGGCACAAATAAAAATATTGAAAAAAGATTATGCAAATATGTTTGGTTATACTTTTTTTGAAGTTGCAACAGGAAGTATGGCTGATACCATAAATATTGGAGATGTAGTAGTAGTAAAAGTAAATGATGAAGTAAAAGAAAATGATATTATTGTTTATAAAGAAGAAAACAGTTTTATAACACATAGGATAATAAAAATAGATGGTCAAAATCTTATTACAAGAGGAGATGCAAATAATAGCGAAGATAAGCCTATTAAATCAAGTCAAATTTTAGGAAAAGTAATATATATTATTCCTAAAATTGGAATATGGAGAAAAATTCTGGCATCACCAGAAATTCTAGGAATGATAATCGTTGCTATTATTTTATTAGGTATTATATTTATGTACACTTCGAAATCTGAAGATGAAAATGATTAAAGAAAGGAAGACAAAGCTTGAACAAAAAATTAAAAAGATTATATGCAAAATTAATTATACTTATATTATGTTTATGTATATTAGTCAGAATTTTTACATTAGCATTGTCTAAATATGAAAGTACAGCTAATTCAACAGCTGATGTTGACATTGCTTTTTACTTACTTCATGAAGATTATAAAACAATGACACTTAACCTAGACTCTTTATTTCCGAAAGATGATGTGTATGTATATGATTTTTCAATAGGCAATCAAAAAGATGAAGAACAAGCGGAAGTTGACATAGAGTATGAACTAACTATAAGAACAACAACGAATTTACCATTAACATATAAGCTTTATATGAATGAGAAATACAATCAAAAAGATGCAAATGACATTATAAAGACAAATGAAATATATCAAGATGAAGATGGAACATATTTTAGAAAAATGACAACAGAAAAAGAAGAACTTAAATATAAAGAACCTAAAACAAATACATACCAATTAGTAGTTTCATTTCCGAGCAATTATAATACAGAAAATTATCAAGACATAATTGAAGCGATAGAAATAAATGTAGATGGTAAGCAGATAATTTCATAAAGAGGTGCTCAAATATGAGAAAAAACAGGAAATACAAGATAAAACAACTAATACTTTTGATATGTATTTTAATATGCACATTTTCATTTATAACCATATTTGGTAGATATATAACAAACAGTATTAATAATTTTTTTGTTAGAAGTAAAGAATTTTATTTTTATAGTGATAAATTAGCTGAAGATGATTCTGCTGTATACCAAATTGACAATTGGTCTGGAGTTGATGACTACGTTATTACAGTTAATATGAATAGCAGAAAAAATAACTTAAAGGCGGTAGACTATGATATTGGATATGATATAAGTTATAAATGTAGTGACAATGCAATATGTCAATTAAGCAAGACAGAAGGAATTGTATATGCAAATACAAATGCAGATTTCTTTAATTTAACAATAACACCTAACAGACAGTTAGACACAGGGGATAAAGTTGTTGTAGAAATAGAGGTAAATTCAACTGCAAAGTATCAAAAAAAACTTAAGGGAAAATTTACACTTGTAGTAGGAAAGGAAAAAATAAGCTATCAAATTACAGATTCTAAACAAAATCCATATATGGAATTAAGAATCACCAATACATTGTCTTACTATATGATTAATGAAGCTTTTGGTCAATATAATGTTGGCGAAAAGATTGATAGTGATACATATTTAGCTTTATCTGATTCAGAAAAAAAGAAATGTTACTCTGCACTTATTACAATAAGATTTGATCCAAAAGATGTTTTATTTGATATTACAAATGAGGTTTATAAAGATGCGATAAATGTTGAAACAACAGTAGTTGATGGTAATACATATATTAAGGGATTAACAATTTCGATTGAAGCTAGCTCAAGTGTAGATTTGAGGTTTTACAAAGTGAATGTAGCTAATGATTATACTTATCCGAATGGAAATTCATCTTCAATATTGAAAATTACAAGTAAATAGCAAATATAAATACTTGAAAGGAATGTGAATAATATGACAATAAACTTAATGAGCAAGTATATAGATATAATAAAAAAACAAATAAATACATATATGAAAGCAGTATTCACAAATAAATTTAAGAAAGAATATAACGATAAATTCATAGAAAAATATATTAATACCAGATATTTTAATTTTTACGAAAATGATGAAAAAAAAACAATAAGAAAGAAAATTATTGAACAATTAAAAATAACGCAAAATGATATAATATTAAACCATATTGAAGACAGAGAATTAATTGAGCAAATGTGTGTTTTTTTCTACTATGTATTATATTTAGACCATGTTGTTTATTATAAAGATTTGCACGAAAAGATAAACAAAACAGCGAAATTAAGGTATAAAGTGCTTGGAAAAAAGAGTGAAGAATATTCAGAAGAAATATATATCAAAATGCAAGAATTTGAAAAACAAAAGAAACAGCTAATAGAAGATTTTGATACCGAAGAATTTGCAATTAAAATTACAAACTATCCAGAAAAAAATAATATATATAGAGTAAATCTAACACAAAATATAAAATTTCCAAAAGAATATAGTGAATTTGCAATTAATAAAGCTTTTACGACAGGAAATGTTGGTGAAAACAGGCTTTTTGTGGAATATTATTTAGTAGTTGTACAAGTATTAAAAGACATTCTAAAACAAAATTTTAAAAGACAATATATAGTTGAATTCGCTTATACATTATTAAATAAACCAAAAAAATTAAATAATTTATTAAACATAATAAATAATTTAGCAACACAAGACAAAATCTGTTTGAAAATAAGGTATGAAGATTTTCAAAAAAAGAAAGAAGAAATATATGAGCTTATGCGAAATGGATATAGGGTAGCATTAATTATAGACAATTCATTTGAGGTGGACTATAAAAATATTGGGATGCTAAAAATGTTTAAATATATAATTATAGATAAACAATCGAAAAAATACGATGAGATTAAAGAATACAGAAATTTATTAGAAAATGTAATAGAAATATAGACGAGGTTAAAAAATGGATACATTTACAAGATTTTTATATGAATTTTTATCACAATTCTTTTCAGGGTTTCTTACAATTTTGAAAGGATTGGAAAACGGAATTAAGCAAATTTTTGATATAAAATCATATCAAGAAATTTTAAAGTCATATCAAAGTGACTTATCTATGCCTGAATGGGTATTAGTTGGAATATCTATTTTCTGTTTGGTTGTATTAATTTTATTAATATTTGTTTTAATATATTTGTTAATAAGAAAATATCTAAAATTTAGAAAACAAGCAATTAAACAAGATGAGCTAATGGCAGAAGTAGCTAATTTGAATGGAAAAGTAGCAAGCTTAGTAAAAGAAAAAGATGAAATTTTAGCAATGAAAGTTTCGCAATTAGGACTTAAACCAGAAGAATCTGCAGAAGAAACACCAGATGAAACTGGAGACAATTCTAATACAGATCCGAATATAAGATTTTCAAAATTAGCACTAATTGACGAAGAATATGCAAAATATAAGCAAAAAGATTATGGCAATTCATTTACTCTTCCAGAACTTTGCGATAATTTCAGAAATTTCGCAGCATCTAAATTAGGACTATTTTATAAACCGGAAATGATGAGAATATTTATTGCTGGACTTGCCTCAACAAAACTTGTAATATTACAGGGTATTTCAGGAACTGGTAAAACATCTTTAGCATATGCGTGGGGAAAATTTATGAAACACGATTCATGTGTGGCATCTGTACAACCATCATGGAGAGATAGAACAGATATGTTTGGGTACTTTAATGAATTTACTAAAAAGTTTAATGAAACAGAAATGCTTAAAGAAATGTATATAGCTGGATATTGTGATGAAGTATTTACTGTTATACTAGATGAGATGAACCTATCTCGTGTTGAATATTATTTTGCAGAAATGCTATCAATTCTAGAAATGCCAAATAGAGCGGAATGGTTAATAGAGCTAGTTCCAAATAGCTGGAAAACAGACCCTAAAAAAATAAAAGGCGGAAAGATACAAGTTCCTGCAAATATGTGGTATATAGGAACAATTAATAATGATGATTCAACATTTGCTGTAACAGATAAGGTTTACGATAGAGCAATGCCAATAGATATAAATGATAAAGGAGTGCCATTTGAACCAATAGATACTCCAGCACAAGATATTAATTTTTCATATTTAGATAATTTATTTGCATCAGCTATAAAAGATAACCCTATTTCACAATCAACTTTGGACAAAATAGAACAGATGGATAACTACGTAATAGAGCATTTTAGAATAGCATTTGGTAACCGTATTGTTGCACATATGAAAAAATTTGTACCTGTATATGTAGCTTGTGGAGGAGATGAAGTTGCTGGAGTAGATTACTTTATTGCTAAAAAAATATTAAGAAAATTCGAGCAATTAAATATAGCATATATTAGAGACGAAATTGATCCATATGTTGATTTCTTAGATAAAACATTTGGAAAAAATAAAATGAAGGAATGTATTGAATATTTATTAAGATTGAAAAAAATGTCATAAAGGAGATTAGAAAGTGGATAAGCTTGAAATTATCAATTTGTATGAAAATTCAAATAAAAATAGAATAGAAGAATTTACGAGTAAAACAAATTCAACTTTAAAGGTAAATATTGATAAAAAGAAAATGCAAAAAGATTCTGATTGGATTAAAATGATGGCATTTACTATTCCTTACTTAGACAATATATTCCATTCTCCAAATAGATTTATTGTTAATGAAGAAGAAATAGTTAAAATTGAACAAGCCAAAAAGGTATCTGTAGAAACGATTAAGCATTTATCAAAAAATACCAATTTTATACAAACAGTAGATAAAGTGACAGGAGATGTTACACCATCTAAATTATTGAATGTAAGAAAAGAAGAAACTTATAATACATATGAAAACAGATTGATATATACATTGGTTCAAAACATGAAAAGATTTATAAAAAAGAAAAAGGAAAATTTAGGACAATATAAAAATGATGCAAACAAAGAAAACGATAATAGAGACAATAAATCATTTGAATATTCTGCAACTTCAACAGTAGAAGATGAGCAAATAGAAGTTAATTTATCTTTAAATTCAAAATTAAATCAAGATGCTCAAAATAAATCAAATGATATAACACAAATCATAGAAGAAATAGGTGAAATAGAAAAGAAAATACAAGGACTGCAATCAACAGAAGTTTATAAAACTTTAGAAAAACAGCATGTTATAGAAGTAAGAGAGCCTATAAAAAAGACCAATGTAATACTAAAGAATGTTAATTTTCAATATGCAATGAAATTGTGGGACTATTTAAGAGATAATTTTGATGATAAAAATCTTGACTCAGTAGAGAAAAAAGATTATATGGACAATAGTGAATTAAAGAAGATGGTTGATGAAACGTTTTTGCTACACTATCTAACAATGAAAACATTGGATGATGATATGGAGGAAAAACAAGATACAAAAGAAGAAATGCAAAATATGGTAGTTGACCAAATGATAGATAAAATGTTAGAAATAAATGAAAACTTTAGTGAAAACCAAATAAAAGATTTAATAGCAAAAAAATATGAAATTATTAAATATAAAAAGACAGCTGTTATACAAGAAATACAAAAAACATTTAAAGAACACATAAAACAATATATGAAAAAAATTGGTAATAGAGAGGAAACAGAAGAATGTTAAAGAAAATAAAAAAAATAAAAGAAAATAAGGCTTTAAAAATAATTGGTAATATTTTATATTCTATATTATTTTTAATAGTTGTTTTAATGCTAATTATAGTAATTATACAAAGAACATCAAATAATTCTATATCGATTGGAGGTTATAGAATATTTGCTGTTGCAACAGGAAGCATGGTACCTAAATATGAGGTAGGAGATGTGCTAATATCTAAGGAAATTGAACCTAGTGAAATAAAGGTAGGAGATACTGTTGTATATAAAGGAGAGGTTGGAGGTTTTAAAGATAAATTTGTAACTCACCAAATACAATCAATAAATAAACAAGAAGATGGAACATATAAATTTATAACAAAGGGAATTTCAAATATAGAGGCAGATCCAGAAATCTCTGAAACTCAAGTATATGGAAAAATAATATATAAAGTGAAAACTTTAAGTCTAATAAGTAAGCTAATTTCAAATGTTTATGTATTCTACTTTTTCATATTTGTTCCAATGGCAATTATAATATATAAACAGATAAGAAATTTAATAAAGGAAGATGAAGAAGAGGATGAAAACAATAAATAACAAAGGAGAAAAAATATGCATAAAGTATTGAAAATAATGAAAAAAATCAAAATAAGAAATTTAATAATACTAATATTATTACTTGTTTTCAATGCTTATGCATGGTTTGTGTATACAACTAGAGTATCCCTTGACTTATCTGCACATGTCAGCTCATGGGATGTTCAATTTGTTGCAAAAGATGGAGGAGTATCATCTGATATGATTATAAAAGTTGAAAAGGTTTATCCTGGAATGGAAGATTTTGAAAAGATTATAGAGGTACAAAACAGAGGAGAGGTCAATGTTGAGTTAAGCTATGAAATTGAATCTGTAAGAATAATGGATGAAACTATTGAAAAAAATGACGAAACAGGGGTTACATCAGAAAGTATTGAAGAAAAATTAAAAAAAGATTATCCTTTTAAAATTAACATAGTAAAAGATGATTCAAATTTAATAACAGGTTCTGGTAATGGAAGTTTTAAAATAACAGTTGTATGGCCATATGAATCTGGAGATGATGAGGCAGATACTAATTGGGGAAGAAAAGCATACGAGTATTATGAGAACAATCCTGGTAAAGAATGCATAGAATTAAAGCTAGTGTTAAAAGCTACTCAAGCAAAAAAATAAAAGGAATTAAAAAATATTTAACTCCTTTTATTTTATTATTTTAATTGTGTAAATGAAATATCAACATGTAAAAGAGCAGGGATATCAGAGCTAGTAGAAAGAGTATCTTCTTCGTTTGTCATAGATGAGGTTGTTTCATCATCATTCCACAATACATAAATACGAACTTTTCTTGCTGTGATTTTGCTGTCTAAAGAAATTGTTTCTGATATTGGTTCATTGAAGTTAGAAAAAGATATTTTTTCACCATCATCTATGGAATAGCCTGTTGTAACTAGGTCTTTTACAGAGCTATTTTCTGCAACAGATGTGTTAATTTCATATTTAAAAGAAACACTAGTACCAGAAAAGTCGAGATTTAAATCGAAATACCCTTCAGCAGTTGGTGCTATTATATTGGTTGCAATATTTTCGTTACCGGGAAAGACTGGTACAATTGCTGACGATATATCTGTGTTATTTTTTATAGATAAGTTATTTATGGAAATATTCCAATTTGCTATTTTTATTGATGCATCTCCGGTAGCGGTTGTAAGATACTTAGCATAAATTTGTATAACAAAAAATACTAAAATACATATTAAAAAAGAAATTAATAATAATAATAATTTTTTTTGATTTTTCATAATTAAATACCTCTTTAGGATTTTAATTTTAGCATAATAAATGTAATAAATCAAGAAAAAATCAAAAAAAGGAAAGGACAAATTTATGAAAAAAGAAAATGAAATAAATAAAGAGGAACTAAAATTAAAATCTGATAAAATTAGAGAAAGAAATAAAAAGATAAGACGTGTAAAAATAGCTTTATTAATAATGACGCTTTTTCTTATTATTATATATTTTTTACTAAGAGTTGTATATGCGACTGGAAATTTTACTGTGTCTTTGGATCCTAATTTTGCTAAAAAACAGCGGATTAATTATGTATGAAAAAATTGCGGAGAAAGAAGACAAGAGAGTGCTTGAGGCAACAAAATTAGAATTTATGGATAATATTTCTGTAAAATGGTTACCAGAAAATATAGATAATGAAGCAGAAGGAAGCCATAATGGACAAAATTATTTGGCATATACATTTTACCTAGAAAATAAAGGAAGTGAAACAATAAATTATTGGTATGAAATACCTATTGATGATGTAATAAAAAATGTAGATGAAGCAATTCGTGTTATGATATATAGAAATGGTGAAAAAAAGATTTATGCAAAACCTAATGCTACAACAGGAGAGGCAGAGCCAGGAACTGAAAAGTTTTATTCTTCAACAGAAGTTTTAGTAGAGGGCAGAAAAGATTTTAAACCAGGAGATATAGATAAATTTACAATAGTTATATTCCTTGAAGGTGATGACCCTGAATGCAAAGATAACTTAATTGGAGGAGAAATGAAAATGCATATGGAAATATCAGAAGAACATATAAAACAAGACTAATATTACAAAAATATTACAAAAAATTAACAAAAATTAACAAAAATTAACAAAAATTACATTTATATTACAAATCGACATTATGTATTGACACAAAAAAAATGATAGTGTATTATAAAAACATAAAATAAAAGTTACATTAATAATTGTGACGAAAAAAAAAGAAAAAAAAGGAGAGAAAAAAATGAACAAAAAAAAGCAAAAGAAAAACAATGTAAAATCATCAATTTTAGTATTATTACTAATAGCGGTATTATTAATTGCATCAACATATGCATGGTTTACAGCAAACACTAATGTGGAAATTTCTACACTAAATGTAAATGTAGGAGCAGCAAATGGCTTACAAATTTCAGCTGATGGAACAAACTGGAAAACGGTATTAACAAATGACGATATTGACCCTACAAGTGTATCTAACAATTATGCAGATAATAAAAACCAAATCCCTACTGTAATGGAACCAGTATCTTCAACAGGTGAAATGGCAACTGATGGAACAATGAAAATGTTTTTAGGAAAAGTTACTTCAGCAGCAACTGGTGAATTGCAATTAACAGCATCAGCATTAACTGATGCAAAAGGAGCTGGAGATAATGCAGGAAAATATATTGCTTTTGATGTATTCTTAAAAGTTGATGAAGATTCAATGTTATCATTGACAAAAGATTCAAATGTTACAGTAAAAACAGGAGAAACAAGTAAAGGACTTGAGAATGCAACACGTACAGCATTTTGTGTATTAGGAAATACTGATTCGGGTGCTACATTAGATACTATACAAAAATTAAATACAGAGCAACGTGCTTCATATATTTGGGAACCAAATTATGATGCACATACAACTACAGGTGTTGCAAACGCAAAGAACAATTATCAAATCACAACTACATCACCTTTAGATACAAATGCATTAGATTATTATGGAGTTAAAGCAGCAATAGAAACACCAGTAGCATTAAATTCAAAAGATGCAACATACTTCGCTCAAGTAACACCAGCATATAAAACAAAAAACACAGTAGAAGCTGATGTGGAAATGTTCCAATTAAAAGCAGGAATCACAAAGGTAAGAATCTATATGTGGGTAGAAGGACAAGATGTTGACTGCGAAAATACAGCATCAGGTTCAAACATAGGATTTAATGTAAAATTCTCAATACCAGCAAAACAATAATATAAAAAATAATTAAGATATAAACCCGAATTATTAGACAAGATTCAGTTTAATAATTCGGGTTATTTGTGAAATGTCTTAAAAAATGATAGACTTTTTTTTATGGTTATGATAATATAAAAGCTAGAATGGAGGACAAACAAAATATGAATTTAGAAAAAGAAACAACAGAAAATTTAATAAAGATATATGAGCAGATAGAAAATTTTATTAAGTTTCTTGAAAAAGAGAAAAAGGAAATGAAAGAATAAAAATAAATAGCATAAAAGGAGTTTTTTTATGGAAAGTTTAACAAAAGCAGATAAAATAATAGCGGATATAGATGTAAGCAAAGAGATTTTATCAACTATGCCTAAAAATAATGAAAAAAATAGAAATAAAAGAGAAGAATATATCAATGAAACAGAAGAGAGGTATGGGGAATATAAAAAGGAAATATTAGAAATCTTATCAAAAATATATAATGACCAGGTAAATATTGAAGTGAACCCAGAAATCAGTAATCTGGAAAAAAGGCTAAAAACGATAGAAGATGTAATATTTTTGTTAAATGATGAACAAACATCCTATGAGAAAATGGGCTTAGATAAAAATATATATAGATTAGAAAAATACTATAAAGAAAATTTTGAAAATGTTAATGAACAAATTTCACAATGTTTAAGAAAATTTGAAATTGTGGGTATAAAGCTAAATAAAGAAGATTTTAATTATAGTACATATGTTACAGAATATATGAATACATTTTTTTCTGAATATGAACATCAAAAAGCGAATACAGATATCCTAAGAAAAAAATTCGAAGAAATTTATTGGAAATGTCCAGATATAATTATACATATAGAATTAAATTTTAGAAACATTTATTTAGAAAAAAAAGGAAGTATTGATAAATATTTTGAGAGAGAAAAAGCAGAGATATTAAAGAAATGGGAGAAATCACCAATTGACATAAAAAAAACATATATGAATTTAAAACAACAAAAAATTGAAAAAGAACAAATAGATAAGAAGTTATTAATAGATAAATTTATAAATGGAAAATTGAATACAAAAAATTTTACAGATGATAAATTCTCAAAAAATGTACAAAAAGTGTTACCAGATAGTGTATTTGAAAAAATTTATACTGATAACGAAATAGCAGAAAATATTAATAAATTTTTAAATAGTTTATATGAATATAGAAATTATATGGAATTTAAATTTATTGTAGAAGATGTTAAAAAATATTACAACAATAAAGAACAATACAAAAAATCATGTGTTGAAATAAGAAAAAAAATAGATGTAGAAGAAAAAAAATTAGCAAAAAACAATAAGTCAGCTGGAGGATTTTTTATATTCAAATCCAAAAAAGATAATGGAACAAATAATTCCACACAACTAATAAAAGACATCGAAGATTTATATAAGCAACTAGATTTAAATACATTTTATGAAAAAGTTGCTACTAAAATAAATGAAACATCTACAATACAAGATGTGTTAAATTTGGCAGTTGAATACTATGAGTATATGATATCATGTATGATAAAAAATCAAGAAGATATTTCACAAGAAGAAATGGATTTAAAAATAGAGGAAATAAAAGAATTTTTAAATAATCCATATAATACAATTATAAACAATATTGGCTTTTTAGAAGAAAAAGATGTTGTATTAATTATAAAAGATAGATACAAACTATTAGATTTTATGATTGAAAAAGATGATTTAGATATTAATAATTTAGATAGTTTAATCTCAACAATAGAAGATATACAAATGAATATAAACTTATATAAATCTGGAATAAATATAAAAGACATAGAGCAAATGCAAAAAATACAAAAAATAATAAATTCAAAATAATTTACAAAATTCGGAGAGAGTATAATATGAAAAAAATTAACAAGAAGAAAATATTAATTTTAATAGGTTTTGTAATTATAGTATTACTTGGAATAAAGGCTTTTAGAGATTCAAGAGCAGAAAATGTAATAGATATCGAGTCAAATTTTAAGGATTCTTCTGGGTTGGTAAGTGATGAAAATATGCAAATAAAAGCCTTAAATGAAGGCAAAAACGGTATATCACTTACATTACCAGATATTGTAAATAACAAAAAAATAAAAAAATATATAATTACCAAAAAAGATATAATGAATGATAGTACAAATGAAGTTAGTAATAATGTTATTGAAAATTTGGTAGAAAACGAAGTAAATGAGAGTGCAAATGTAAGCACAAATGTTAGCCAAGATATTGCAAACAATACAAATGGAGAAACAACAAATGAAGACAATATTATAGAGATGAATCCTGGAGAGAAAATTTATTTAACACAAGAGGAAAAAGATAATTCTGAAATTTCATTTACAATAGAATATGATACTATAACTGTTGATCAGACTGTTTTGTATAATAAAAGTCTAACAGTAGAGAATGATGATAAAGAAATAATATGTGTTTCAGGATACATGCCTTTTGATACTCAAATCAAGGTGGAAAATACTGATATTTCAAATATAGAAAATCAAATAAAACAGAGTTACCAAGATTGTATTATTTACGGAAATTACAATATAAAATTGGGTACAAATGATGAAGATTATAATCCAAAAAAATATGAACAAAAATTAAATATAGAATTTACTGTTGATGAAAACAAAAAATATAATCTTCTTGAAGTGCAAGACGAAATTATTCAAGAAATAAAAGACTTTAAAGTAGATTCTAGTAAAATCATAATAGAAACAGATGAAATAAAGACATATTTAATTTTAGAAAATCAACCCAAAGAAGAACAGATAAATAATCAAGATGAGGTACAAAACGATGAAACTGTTTTTAGTGATGAAGTATTAGCAAAATCAGATGATACGGATGATTCAATTTTAGAAATAGATGATTATGATTCAGATAAAAATTATTACACAGGTTTAAATTATACAGAAAATGAGTCAAAAGTAAATAGTGGAATTTATCCAGAAAGTAAATTAAGAAAAGTTACTGTAAATTACTATGGATATAATTATGATTTAGGTAAGCCTGAAAAACAAGAAAAGCATAATATAACTCTAAGTGCAACAGCCAATAAAAAAGATACTGGAAGTGTTAGCCAAGATTGGGAACAGTCCGATTGGGGTGGATGGAATCAAATATATACAAGAACAGATACTATAACTTGTACTGTTAGTGGATTAAATCAAATAAGAAAAAAATATTCAGGTTGCAAATTTTCTAAATGGACAGCTAAAATTGCAGTTCCAAATGATAATTTTAATAGTTACTTTAATTCAGATTTAACAAATAGTGCAAATAGTGGAATATCTGTTAGTTTAGAAAATAGTGTTATAACAGTTACAGGAGATAGTTTTCAGGGATTAAATGACAGTAGTGATACATGGTCGTTCACATTCAAAGTTTCGTTTAAGGACAGTTCAGATTGGTCTATAAATAATATTTCCTATAATAGTTTAACTGTAAATTCATTCGAAACATTAATTACAATAGGACCAGAAAACCCATATGGAACTATATCAGATACAGAAACACAGGCTGTTATATCTTATAAGAAATGCTTGCCGGTTGATAGTAGCGGAAATATAACAATGGAATTAATAGATAATCCATTTATGAATAGACCAGAAGGAAAAGGATTTAATGGATGGAAAACTAATAATACAAAGTATTCTGGTAGTATAAGCACAAATACTAACGATTTTGTACAAACTTTAAAAACAAATGAAAATAATATAAAAGACAGTTCTGGAAATTATGTAATTGATTTATATCCAGATTGGATAGAAGCAAATATTGTATTTGTAAGCTCTTTTGGAAGTAGTAGCAATGATGGACGTTCAGAAAGTAGTCCAATAAATAATGATTGGAATACAATAAATAGCAAACTAAATTCTAATATAAAAACCTGCTCAAAGACATCTAATAGAGAAGCAAATATATTAGTATTAATGAATGGAGCACTTAATATAAGTGGAATTACAGGACCTAATACTGCATATACACTAACCAGTTTATATAATGGAACAAATTATGGAAGTTCAAGTACATATTTAAATGTAGGAACTAACAATGTAACCTTAGATAGTGATTTTCAGTTAGATTACATCTATGTGAGCTCAAATGCATCATACTCTTCTCCAAGTGGTACTTCAGATGGAACATATTTAATATCACCTTGTATATATGGCAATATGTACAATCTAAGGGTAGGAAGAGGAATAATATCTACAAATGATAATAATTGTGCATGGGCACAAATCCAAGGTGGATATTATAATAGAAGCAGTTCTGAGTTTAAATTAGTAATAGAATCAGGAAAATATACCAATGTTCAGTTATATAGAGCGTATTATGGCAATAATGGTAGATATGGTGCTGACACAGGGGCTACAACTAGTACAACGGCAAACGGAATATTAGTTATAGGAAATGACATAGATAGAAATGAAAATAATAATGAAAAATTAAAAATTTTTAACAGGATGGCTTCTAGAACTACAACGTCAACAAATACTCCATATACAGCAAATAATTCTAAAGCTCTTACAATAGAAATGGTTATAAAAAGTGGAACTATTGGAGTAGATTATTTTAATAGTCAAGGAACTGGAGATTCAAGTGAAAGAAATTATGCAGGAATATATGTAGGAGGACATGGACAAACAGGATATGACAAATCAGATAGGCGTGTTATTGTAGAAGGTGGAAATATTGCAAATATAATTGGAGGATTAAATGTTGATGAATCTGACAAATATAAAACATATATATATGTAAAAAATGGAAATGTTATAAATATTACAGGAGGAGCAGGTTATACACATACTTATGGAGACAGAATAATACAAGTAACAGGAGGATGTATAAAATATAGTATAAGTGGAGGCTCAAATGGAGTTGCAGCAAGTACTAATACTAATAACGGACAATTAACAGGAAATTCTTTGATTTATGTAGGTGGAGATGCTCATATTGGTGCAACATATTCAATAGATGATAACGGAAATAAGCAGATATCAGAAACAGATACAAGTCAGACTTTATATGGTGTTAATGCAGGAAGCGTTTGTGGTGGAGCAAATGGAAATAATAGGTATGCAGGACAAACAGATGGTTCTTATATAATAATAGATGGAAGTGCAGTTGTACATAATAATGTATTCGGTGGAGGAAACTATGGAACTATAGGTTCATCATCAAACAATACTGGAGCTGAAGTTATTGATTTGAAAAATGAAACTTCAAGTTTTACTACGAATAAAGAATATTTAATTACAAATTCAAGTAATGGAGGAAATGGATTAAAAGCAAATGGAACCAGTGTAGCAAATGAAGCTATTTCAGCTAAGTCAATACCTGGAGATGGTACAAAGTGGATATTTGAAAGTGCAAACGGAGGAGACTATTATATAAAAAATGCTAGTACAGGTAGTTATTTATATATGAGAATTACTTCAGCATGGTGGAGTACAAGTGCAAGTTTGGAATTGAGTACAAGCAATAAAACGGCCTTTAGTGTTTCAGGTTCAAACTCGAAACAAATATATTATTATTATAATGGAAGAAGAGGAACAAATTATTATATATCATATAGTAATGGATGGAATGCTTCCACATACAGTACAAACTTATATTTTTTAACATATAAATTAAAAGAAACAGAAGAAACAAAAGATGCCGAAACATTAGTAAATATTAAGGCTTTAGGTGGGACAATAAAAAATAATATTTATGGTGGTGCAAACAGAAATAGTATATATGGAACTGTGGATATAGCTATTAATAATGGAAATATAGAAGGAGTTACATATGGGGGCTCAAATCTTGAAGGAAATATCATGGGTTCTGTATTAATGAATATTTCTGGAGGACAGCTAGGTATAAAATCAGATGCAGTAACACATGACTATTACAGTACAGATACACTATTTGGAGGTGGACTTGGTTCATCAACAAAAGTAAATGGAAGAGTTTTAATTAATATAAATGATAAAAGCGGGAATTTAAATATATATGGAAATGTATATGGTGGAAGTTCATTAGGAACTATAAATAATAATGTAAATATAAATATTAATGATATCTATTCAGATACAAATACGGTTTCTATAACTGGTAATGTATTTGGTGGAGGAAAAGGAAACGACAGTACAGCGGCTTTAGTAACTGGAAATATAAATATAAGTGTAGATGGAAGCAATTTACCAAAATGCAATGCATTTGGCGGAAGTGACGTAAATGGAGATGTAAATGGAACTATATATGTAAAAATTGGAGAAAATAATGTTTCTACAATAAACTCAGTATATGGTGGTGGAAATCAAGCAGCTATAGGTACTGAAACAAAAGAAGTAAAAGTATATTTATTGTCAAATGCGGTTGTGACAAATGCATTTAATGGAGGAAAATCGGCAGATTTATTATCGTCTAGCGAAAGTGATGAAACAAGACAAATATATTTACAAGGAGGAACAGCACAAAATATTTATGGTGGTTCTGATTCATCTGGTACAGTAACAGTAAGTCACTTATATATAGAGTCTGGCAATGCAGGAAATGTATATGGAGGAAATAACCAAGGAGGAACCACAACTATAACATATGTAAATATAAAAGGTGGAATTATTGATAAAGTATATGGCGGTGGAGAAAAAGCAGAAACAACAACATCTAATATATCTACAACAGGGGGAACAGTTAATTATATATTTGGTGGAGGAAATCAGGCTGGTGTTACTACTACTAATATTAATACAAAAGGTGGAAATATTGGAAGTGCTTATGGAGGCTCAAATAAAAGTGGAAATGTAAATGAAAGCTTTGTAAATACAAATGATTCAGATGAAATTCAAACAAATAAAAAAATTACTATGGAAATAAAGAAAGAGGTTTCAATAGCACAAGATTGGCAAAAAGGTAATTATACAACATATTCTACTTTTGCTAAATTAACAGTAACAATTAAAAATAATACTGAAAATAACATAACAAAATGGAATGCGAATATAACTGTGCCTGAATCGGTATTGCGCGTTAATGATTCAAGTGCTGATATTACACAAGATAATGGAAGCTATAACATAACAGAAAAAAATAGATATTATGGAACAAATACAATTCAAGCAAATGGAAGCATTAGCTTTACATTTGAAATACTTACAATGCAAAGTGTAGAAGATTTTGGTTTAGTATATTCTTTGTATGGAAAGGATGATAAAGGAAATTCATTAAGTTATGATGAGTCAAGAATAGAAACCGTATATGGTGGAAACAACCAAGGTGGAGTAACTACTACATCACATGTTACAGTAAATGGTGGAGAAGTTCAAAATGTATATGGAGGAGGAAACCAAGCTGTAACAAACGAAACCAATGTTAATATCAATGGTAAAGTAGCGAAAAACGTATTTGGAGGAGGAAATCAAGCAGGAGTCAATACAAATACTAATGTTAATTTAAATGGTGCAATAGTAGGGGACAATATATATGGAGGCGGAAATGAAGGTATTGTTACAGGAGATACATTTGTATATGTTAAAAACTCTGATTTAAGCAATAGTTTATATGCAGGAGGAAATGGAGCAACAGCAGTTGTATATGGAAATACCAATTTGTATATGCATGGAACCAATAGTGTTACAAACAGTGTTTTTGGTGGAGGAAATAAAGCTGAAACAGGAACAGAGGAAAAAAATTCTTCAAAAAGTTCGGTAAATATTGTTGGAGCTATAATTGGTAAGAATGTATATGGTGGTGCTAATACATCTGTAGTATATGGAACAACTCAAACCAATATTGGTTATGATACAGTACAAGATTCTTCTTTAGAAAAAGGAGAAATACAAATAGGTGGAACTGTATTTGGCGGAGGAGAAGCAAATGAATCAGGTAGTGAAGTATATGATTTCTCATTTATAAGTGTAACAAAGGGAATTGATATTCAAATCGATGGAAATGGTTATGATAAATTTGCAATAAAAGGAAGTATATTTGGTTCTGGAAACGCTTCTAGTACAAGTGGTGAAAGTTATATAACAATAAAAAATTATGGTACATCAGATTCGCCACAAAGTAATATTTCAATCCAAAGAGCAAACTGTGCAACAATTAGTAATTCTGCAATTTCACTTTCTGGAGCTACTGATAGAACAAATGAGTATAAATCAGAATTTTTCTCATTAAGTAGGGTAGACCAAGTAAAATTAAAAGATAATTCTGTATTATATTTATGCAATGGAGCAAACTTATTAAAAGAATTGGATAGTATAGCAGATGTAAATGGAATAGAAGAAAAAGGTGCAGTTACAATAGATTCTGATACAGGAGAAACTACTAAAAATGTTGATAATAGAATCTATATGTTAGAAGGAAAAAATCTAAATATAGCAACAAATGAACAAGTAACAGCATATGGAAAAGTACAAGGAATGTTCTTTTTAGGACTATTTACAAATAGAATGAATCCGAGTACAAGTACAGGATTTTATCATAGTGGATACAATAATGGAGATACAATAACAAATGCGGGAACATTTTCATCAAATTCATATGCTATGGCACAACATATGACAGATCATGATACATCCATAGATGGTTTTTATACAAATTACAACAAAGATGGTATAGTAAAAACAGATTATATAGATACAACTCCAAAAGATGATGTTTACTATATTTGGCTTGTTGGGGAAAAAATGGATGTTACAGTATTTGAAATGAGTTTAACTGCATCAAAATACGCAACTTTGGGAACTTATGAATTACTATTACAAGGATTTTCAGATCCTAATATAAAATTTGCAATTACAGGATTTTCAGCTGGACTTGCAAATGGCATATCACTTGTTAATCCAAATGAAATACCATCAATAGAAACAGATGAGGAAAAAGCAAATTCTGTGTATGGTTTATCTATGAAAACAGGAAATATTGGTTGGAAAAACAAAGGAAGTACAGTATTTCTAACACAAGATGGTGGAAAATATACAGGAACAAATGACTATGATGCAGATAATTCTACATATACGCCAACGTTTAATTTCTGTTTTTACCACTCACAAAATATTACTAAAAAACAGGGACTTGGGGATGTAAGAATCAGATTGCAAGTTTTAACCCCAATTGATGATTTAAATTATAAATTGTCATATATAGATATAAATATTACTTTGTCAAGTGCATTATATCAAAATGACTTTTACGAAGCGGCAATAACCCCAGGACAGGAATTTGGATTATTTACTACAACAGAAACAACAATAACAAATAAAAGTGCGTTTTCTACATATTATTCTTTGTATATAGAAGATTTCTCTCAAAGTAAATATTATGCAAACTACAAAAACTATAGTAGGGTATTAGTTTCAAGAGATAAAAATAATAGTCCATATTGTTTCCCTGTAAACACAAAACTTACTATGTTGGATATGGTAACAAACCAATATTATTATTATATTGTAACTGAGGAAGATGTAAATCAAAATAAATATGTTTACAATATATCAGATTTTACGGCTATGGGAAGTAATGATGGCAAGTATGATGAAAAATCTGCGTGTGATAATTACTATAATGCCGAAAAAGATTTAATATATGAAAATTTCATTTTTCATATTAATTTTGCTGATAGCTCGCTTGAAAATAATATAGAGCAAAATACACTATTAATGGAATTAAGAGATACAGAAAATCAAACATTGCTCGGAGTTCTTGGAATTCAAAGAGACGCCATGAAATATACTGTGTATAATGGAAAAGATGCAACAATAAAATTATCTGGAAACTTAAATCCTGAAACTCTATATCTAGGAAATACATTAAATTTGAATGTTGTTACGAATTTTACACAAACAGTTGTAAATTCAAAAACAGTATATGATACACAATATTTTGATAAAAAATTAGGTGTAAAAATAAGTATCTATGATAACAATGGGAATAGACTAAACAGTGATAGTTTATTTGGTGTAAACTTCGAATTAGACGGTAAATTGTATTATCCAAGAGTAGATGGTACAACTAGAATTTGCATAGCAGATAAAGTTACAGATGTTTTAGCCAGATTAAAATTGAATACACAAAACAATACTACATTGGCAACAGGAGATTATAAAATAAAGATAAAATCATTTGGTTCATCAGATGGAATATATTATGGACTAACAGCATCAGATAAGATTGAATTAAATGTAAGAATAATAAATTCTCAATATGGACTAAAGGTAACAACAGAAGATGAATTAAAAATAGTAGATAAAGATACTGGATTTACTTTAAATGGAAATGGAACATTTACTAGCAAAATAGAATATTCATCAGGACTATCAAATCCAAGTATTGCAGTATCATTATACAGAAGAGATTATACTGATACATATTCTGAAAAATATAATTTAGTTGATTTAACTGATTATGTTAAAGATTATATGTCACCAACTAAAAGAGAAAAGGAATATTCGGTTTCTGTTAAGCCTACAAATGAAATAAATTACACGTTTTTACTAAAAGACCATTTGGTTTCTGGAACTTATAAATTGGTTTACAAATTATATGATGATGATACATATGTTGGCGAGGCATATGAATATATAGTAATAAAATAAGGAAAGGTAAAATATGAAATACGATATTAAATCTATAGAAAAAAGAAAAAAGAAAGAAGTAATGATAAAAAATGTATTAAAAGTAATTTTAATTCTTTTAATATATAATATGATTTTGTTAGGCATTTCTGCTATGGATAATAATGAAAATATTAATATTTTTGGATTTAAATCTTATATTATTACTACAAATAGCATGGAACCAAATATAAGAATGGGTGATGCGGTTATATGTAAAAAAATAAAAACGGAAGATTTAAAAGAAGGTGATGTAATAACTTTCTCCAAAGATGGAGAAAGTATTACTATCACACATCGTATTATAAAAATAGAAGATAATAACGGAAAAAAATCTTATATCACTAAAGGAGACAATAACACTTTAGAGGATAATGAAAAAGTAGAAGATAGCCAAATAAGAGGAAAAATGGTTATTGTTATTCCTAGAATTGGAAACTTTATAAAATTATTGTCAAATAATATTATAGTTTTGATATTGATATTAGTTGTATTAATATTATGGTTTATGAAAATATTGATTAATGAAAAGAGAGAGAGTAGGAGAGAAAAAAGAAAAATTGAAGAAGCAAAAAGTAAAAAATATTAAGTTTTATAAGACTTTGAAGATTAAAAGATGTACATATAAATTAATATATATTTTATTAATGTTAATATTTATATATAATATAATATTTTTGATAAATAATGTTATTTTAAAAAATGAATATTTTAAATTTTCAAAAATAAATATGCTTTCTATGAATACCGATTTGATGGAAAATGATATAAGCAAAAATAGTCTAGTTATTGTCAAGAAAACTAAGAAATCGGAATTGAAAAATAATGATATTATTGCATATGAGGTTAATGGGAAAATTAGAATTAATAGATTAATTAATAAGTATAATGATGAAAATAGTGGACAAGAAGTATATTCTACGAAATCAAATCTAAATTATTATCCTGATATTGAAAATATTTCATACGAGCAAATAATAGGAAGAAAGATTATAAATATACCTTTTTTAGGTGTATTTATTAAAATTTTTCAGTCGAAAATAATTAGTTTTGTTTGTACTTTTATTTTGATATTTATGTTTATAATTAACGATTCTAAAATTAAAAGAGAGAAAAGAAACAGAAGAAGAAAAATGTAAAAAATACTTTATTGAAAAAAATTATAAAAGTCCTTGACAGGTTTACGTAGATATAATACAATAAGCAAAAATCAAGGAGGAACAAAAATGAAACATTTAATCGATATCAAAGAACTATCAGTAGAAGAAATAGACGAATTAATCAAAGTAGCCAAAGATATAATTGCACATCCTGAAAACTATCAAGAAAAGTGCAAGTATAAGAAATTGGCTACTTTATTTTTTGAACCAAGTACAAGGACAAGACTAAGTTTTGAGGCTGCAATGATGGAACTTGGTGGAAATGTATTAGGATTTTCGGAGGCAAAATCAAGTTCAGCATCAAAAGGAGAAAGTGTATCTGATACAATAAAAGTTGTAGGAGGATATAGTGATATAATAGCAATGAGGCATCCAAAGGAGGGAGCACCACTTGTCGCATCATTAAAATCAGATGTTCCTATAATAAATGCAGGAGATGGAGGACATAACCATCCAACACAAACTTTAACAGATTTATTAACAATATCATGTGAAAAAAATAGATTAGATAATTTAACAATTGGTTTATGTGGAGACTTAAAATTTGGTAGAACTGTACATTCTTTAATTACTGCAATGTCAAGATATAAAAATATAAAATTTGTATTAATTTCGCCTGAAGAGTTAAAATTACCTGAATATGTAAAAGAGGAAATATTAGATAAAAATAATATTCCATATGTTGAAACAAATGACATAGAAGAATATTTGGGTAAATTAGATATTTTATATATGACAAGAGTTCAAAAAGAAAGATTTTTCAATGAAGAGGATTATTTAAGATTAAAAGATTATTATATATTAAATAAAGAAAAATTAGAAAAAGCCAAAAAAGATTTATGTATAATGCATCCATTACCAAGGGTTAACGAAATTTCTGTAGAAGTTGATGACGACCCAAGAGCATGTTATTTTAAACAAGCAAGATACGGAAAATATATAAGAATGGCACTTATTTTGAAATTATTGGATATAAAATAGGAGGATTTAGATGAATATAGATAGTATAAAAAATGGTATTGTAATAGACCATATAAAAGCAAAAATGGGACTTGAAATATATGATGTGTTAAAATTAGGCGAGTTAGATTGCTCTGTTGCAATTATAACTAATGCAAGAAGTGAAAAAATGGGAAGAAAAGATATTATAAAAATTGATAGGGCGATTGATTTGGATTTGGATATTTTGGGATATTTGGACCCTAATATTACAGTTAATATTATAAAAGATGATGTTAGAGTGGAGAAATATCATGTTGAGCTTCCAAAAGAGATTAGAAATATTATTAAGTGTAAAAATCCAAGATGTATTACATCAAGTGAACAGGAACTTGAACAGGTTTTTGTTTTGGTAGATAAGGATAAGAAAAAGTATCGTTGTAAGTATTGTGAGGCTTTGAGTGAAAGGTAATTTCTGATTGGGGACGGTTCTTTTCGTGAAAAGAACCGTCCCCAATGCAAAAAAATGAATGAATTATAAAAATAGGCAGTTTTTTTGTTGGCGTTTTTTTAGGGGAGTTTGTGACTTATAAATTGATAAAAAATAACATAAAGTATAGTAATTGTAGTGCTGCGATTGTTTTAACAATTCTATTTTTATGTTTTGTTATTTTCACTTATTATCCGCCTAATATCGGATTATTTGTAGACCCGGTAATCGGGAAAAAGCTCTAAAATCTATTTTTATATATTCTCTCTATTTCGTATGTATCTGGAACAGGTTTATCCCAATCTCTTCCGTATAAACCATAAATATTTAATAGGAGTTCTAGTTTTAACCATTCGCCTTTATCTAAGGTATTAAGTAAGCCAGAGATTCTATTTACCATAAATTTATTAAGAGTTTTCATATCTTCTTGAGATAATTGTCCCTTACTATGCATATCTTCAATAGGCCCATTCCTGAAAAGGTAATGGGTTAAAGCTATAGATATGATATCAAAATTTTTGGAATCCAATAATCTTTCTTGGGAATTTTGATTTAAATTTTCAAATAATTTTTTCATAGTATAATTAGTCAATTTTATATCCCATTTGTTTCTTTTACTTTTTACTTGTGATTTAGTTACTCCATATAATTCTGCTATCATGCTATCAGTATTATTCTCAAAAAGCTCTTCTAATTCTTCTCTGGTTATGTTATTCCATTCTAATTGTTTACCTTGTTTTTTTCTTTCAATTAATTTTTGATATAAATTTTTCTCCATTTCGTAGTCCTTTCTTTTTTATTTATATTACTATAGTTTATCAGATTTTTCAACAATTATATTAAAATATTTAATTATTGCGAAAAACATTAGTAGATTTATGAGCTCTACTAATGTTTTGGATGTGTTTTTTAATTACAATTATTCATATAAAATTTCTTATCAGCAAGTTTATCTTGAACTTTACGCAAAGCTTCACCAAATCTTTGGAAATGAACAACTTCTCTTTCTCTTAAGAACTTCAAAGGGTCAACAACATCAGGATTATCTCTACATAAATCAATCAATTTTTCATAAGTTGCTCTAGCTTTTTGCTCTGCCGCTAAATCCTCTTGTAAGTTAGCAATAGCATCCCCTTTACAAGCCAAGCAATTTGCACTAAAAGGAACACCAGCAGCAGATTGTGGGTAAACATCCACACCATGGTCTGTATAATAAGCACTAAGACCAGCATCCTCAATTTCTTCTATAGAAGCATTTTTTGTTAATTGATGCACAATAGTTCCAACCATTTCTAGGTGTCCGAAGTTCTTCTGTTCCAATATCATTTAAAATAGCTTTAGCATTTTGATCCGGCATACCGAAACGTTGAGATAAATACCTAAGAGAAGCAGCAAGTTCTCCATCAGGTCCTCCATATTGAGAGATAATGACCTTAGCAAGTCTAGGGTCTTTGCACTTAATATTAATAGGATATTGTAAAATTTTATTATAAGTCCACATTAGAACATTCCTCCTTCCCAAGATTCCCAAGGCCAAGGTTCCTCAAGCCATCTCCATTTATTACAAGGGTAATTAATAGTCAAAGGACCATAAACCTTTTGATATTTATCAGTTAAATCTCTGTATTCTCTACAATATTTATTGTGTAGGCAAAGAGCCTTTTCATCATCTGGGTGAGTATCTAAATATAAAGCAAGCTCTTGAATTGCAAAAGCTAAGCATTTAATTTCATTAAGCATTTCCTCTCTTGTACTTTCATTTTCACAGCAAGAAGAATTACAGCAACTATTGTTAGAAGCCATATTCATAGGATTATTTAAAGCTGCTATTGGTGTTACATCTTGACAATTGTTATTCATATTTGAATTCATCATATTATTCATTTGATTAGTATTTGAACAAGAAGAGCAACTTCTATTTTCGTCTGTATTTACATTCATCATTCATTACACCCCTCTCCAATAGAATTAGTCCTTTCAAGAAAATTGATTTGTCTCATAGAGTCGCAAGGTTCATATGGACTTACAAGTTCAGGGAAAATAGTTCCATGTTTTAAGCCTACACAAGGTTTAAAAGTTTCATTCATAAATTGAATTGGAACATAGCTTTGTGCAAGCATAGGATTGTCTGGAAAAACATCCATATAATTATCATCAAATCCACATCCACAGTTTTCGTTGTAATTTGGTGTGCTATTTCCGACATTATTACAACAATTTTCGATTAGGTTTGTGTTGTTACAGTGATTTTGCATATTCATCATGTTGTTGTTCATACAACAGCAACGCATACATCTATTTCGCATTTTTGTTTTTACCTCCTAGTATAAATTTATAATATATAATATTCAGTAATCTGACAAAAAGTGACACTTTTTCGCATTGGGACCGTTTCTTTTTGCGAAATTTCCCATTGGGACCGTTTCTTTTTACGAAAAAAGAGATAATTTACAACCCCAAAAAAATATGATATAATCCCCCAAAAGAACAAGGAGAAGAAATGAAACAAATAAACTATTATCAAACCTACCAAGACGACTTCGTCCAAAGCCAAGACCAAAACTACAAATTACCAGAAGACTACAAATGGATACACAAAAATCCAATATATAAAATAGGTTCTAGTATACTATACAAAATTGCATACTATGTAAGTCTAATATATTGTAGACTATTCTTACACATAAAAATAAAAAATGACAAAATCCTAAAAAAATACAAAAAAGAAGGATACTTCATATACGGAAATCATACCCAACCAATAGGAGATGTATTTTCGCCAGCACACATTTGCAAAGGAAAAAGAATATATGTAATAGCAAATAGTAACAACTTAAAAGTAAAAATAATAGGAGGTTTGCTTCCAATACTAGGAATTTTGCCAATACCAGATACTTCAAAACAAATGAAAGAATTTTTAGGGGCAGTAAGACAAAGAGCAGAAGAAAAAAACTGCATAGTAATATATCCAGAAGCACATGTATGGCCGTATTATACTGAAATTAGGCCATTTGCATCAACTTCATTTAAGTTTCCAGTAGAGGCAAAGGCAAAATCATTTGCGGTAACAACCACATATCAAAAAAGAAAATGGGGTAAAAAGCCTAAAATTACAGTATATGTTGATGGACCTTTTGAACCAGATGAGAAGCTAAGTAAAAAAGAAAATCAAGAAAAATTGTGTAATGAAATATATGAATGCATGAAAACTAGAAGTAAAGAAAGTACATATGAATATATAGAATATAGGAGAAAAGAATAATGAATGTTTTATATTGTGGAGATAAAAATATAGAAGATGGGCTTATAATTTCGGTTTTATCTTTATTAAAAAATGTTGAAACTGTAATAAATGTTTATGTTTTGACAATAAATAGTAAAGAATGGAATATTAACGGAGTAACAGATAAATGTATAGATGTATTAGATAAAAAAATGAAGTTAATAAATAAGGAAAACAGCATAAAAAAAATTGACATAACCGAAATTTTTGAAAAAGAAGTGCCTGCTCGAAACATGAAGACTCGTTTTACACCATGTTGTATGCTTAGATTATTTGCAGATGAGATAACAGAACTTCCAAATAGAATTTTGTATTTAGATAATGATGTAATATGTAGAAAAGATTGCCAAGATTTTTATAATCAGGATATGGAAAATTATGAAATTGCACGGATCTTTAGATTATTATGGGAAATGGTTTTTCAAAAATAGAAAGATTAAATTTAATTATATAAATTCTGGGGTTTTGTTGCTAAATTTGAAAAAAATAAGAGAGACAGGCTTGTTTAGAAAAGCAAGAGAAATGTGTCAAAATAAAAAAATGTTTATGCCAGACCAATCATCATTAAATAAATTATCAGTTGGTAAAAAAATTGAAAAAAGAAAATATAATGAACAACGTAAATTAAAAAAAGATACAGTGTTTCAACATTTTACAACGAGTTTTAGGTTATTGCCTTTTTTTCATAAGGTAACTATAAAGCCATGGGATATTGATAAAGTTCATAAAAGGTTGAAAATTTTTGAATATGATGATATACTTGAGCGGATATAAAAAACTAAAACAATTTTGAAATGGGGACGGTTCCTTTTTCAAAAAAGAACCGTCCCCATTTCAAAAAAGAGAGGAAGATAAAAATGAAAAAACAAATACCAATATTTTTTACAATAGATGACAAATATGCACCATATGTAGCATGTGCAATTACATCAATAATTGAAAATAGTTCGAAAGATTATGAATATAAAATTTTTATTTTACATGATGGATTAAATAAAGAAAACTTAGAAAAATTATCAAATTTAAAATGTGAAGGTTTTGACATAATTTTCAGAGAAATGAAAGATGGAATGGAGCTAATTACAGATAGAGTTGAAAACAGACTTAGATGTGATTATTTCACACTTACAATATATTTTAGACTATTTATTGCGGACTTGTTTCCTGAATATGATAAGGGAGTATATATAGATAGTGATGTAGTAGTTCCGGGAGATATTTCGGAATTATATAATCATGAATTAGGAGATAATTTTATTGGAGCATCAACAGATAATTCAATTCAAGGAATACCAGAGCTTACCAAATATGTAGAAGAAGCAGTTGGAGTAAATAGGCTTGAATATATAAATTCTGGAGTATTAGTAATGAACTTGAAAAAAATGAGAGAAGCAGACTTTAGCAAGAAATTTTTTACATTATTAAATACGTACCACTTTGATTCGATTGCTCCAGACCAAGATTATTTAAATGCAATGTGTAATGGCAAGATATTGTATTTAAATGAGGAGTGGGATGCTATGCCAACAGAGGGAAAAGAGGAACTTAAAAATCCAAAACTTATTCATTATAATTTGTTCCAAAAACCTTGGTGTTATGATAATATTCAGTATGAAGATGTTTTTTGGGAGTATGCTAAAAAGACAGATTATTATAACGATATTGCTAATTTTAAAAAGAATTATTCTGATGAACAAAAAAAGTCTGACCAAGAATGTTTAGGTATTTTGGTAAGTAAAGGAAATAGTGTGCCTGATAATGAAGTTACTTTTAGGAAGATGTTTGAAAAGGGAGAAAACATAAGAGCATGATTTTTGAAATGGGGACGGTTCTTTTTTGAAAAAGGAACCGTCCCCGTTTTAAAAAAGAACCGGTCCCAATGCGTTTACCTCAAAAGTTCCAACCAATTGCCAACAACAAGTTTCTCCATAGAAACGATACCCATTTTTCCAACATCATCCCTAGCAACCAAATTAACCTCTGAAACAACCTCGCCATTCAAACGAAACTCGAGTTTTCCAATAACGTCGCCTTTAGAAATAGGTGCTAAAATTTCATTTGAAATCAAAACATTTTGTTCAATATTAATATCATTTCCTTTAGAAATCAAAGTTCCACAATCATTTTCAGAAACAACATCAACATTAGGTAAAACGCCTTTATCAACCCTTAAAGATTTAACAATCTCATCTTTTTTTGCAAGTTCTTTATACTCGAAATTTGAAAAGCCATAATCTAATAGACTAGCAGCATTACTAAATCTAATTTTAGAAGAAGGAGCTTTCATAACAACAGCAATTAGGCTTAAATTGTCACGAGTTGCAGAAGCGGATAAATTGTAAAGAGCAAGAGAGGTTGAGCCAGTTTTTAGACCGGTACATCCTTTATAATTTCTAACCAATTTATTTGTATTTACTAAACTAGACTTGCCATCACGGAGAGTATCCATGTAAATTGTTGTATATTTTGTGATTTCTGGATAATCGTTAAGTAATGCCCTAGAAAGAAGCGCAATATCATAGCTTGAAGTATAGTGGTCATCATCATCTATACCATGGCAATTTTTAAAGTTGGTATCATTCATACCAAGTAAATTTGCCTTTTCGTTCATCATATTTACAAAATTTTCTTCTGTTCCTCCTAAGTATTCAGCCATGGCAGTTACACAGTCATTTGCTGACACGACACAGATAGCTTTTAGCATTTCATCAACTGTTAAATTTTCGGTTGTAGTAAGCCATATTTGTGAACCTCCCATGGATTCGGCATTGGAAGAACATGGGATAGGCGTATCATATGAAATTTTTCCTTGCGAGATTGCTTCCATTATTAAATATATACTCATAAGTTTTGTCACACTTGCAGGTTTTAATTTTTCGTGTGAATTATATGAATATAAGATTTGACCTGTTTTTTGTTCGATTAAAATACATGAGCCACAATCTAAATTTAATGGATTTGAAGCATCATCTATATTGTTTGATGACACAGGACTTGATGTTTCAAGCGAAAAACTTGCTGGAGAAGTCCATGTATGAATATCAGAATACGCATATATAGGAGAAGAGAAAAATATCAATATACTAAAAATAATTAAAAAAAATTTAAATTTGCAAGAATTTATTTTCATAGTTTTATCAATCCTTTCAAAGTATAACTAAAGTTACTTTAATTTATGTGAAACATAACAAAATATGCAAAAAAACTACCATAATAATTTATGATAGTTTAAAAATTTTTACATAAACATAATTTTTATCACAAGACGAAGTAATTTTTATTTTACTTCCAGTATTATTAACAAACTTAAAATCATAAGAACCATAAGCCACTGCTGCATCCTTGCCCTTAGAAACATAAGGAACGTTATTACTATGTTCATGTCTTTCTGTAACTTTTAAATCAGAAACCTTAAGAACAGCATTATACAAAGTAGAACTTACCTGACAATTTCCACCACCTAAAGCCTCAACTTTTTCGCCATCTTTAAAAACATCTGCTTTTTTATAACCTTTTGCAGTAGTGGCTTTACCAACCGTATTGCAAAAAGAAAAAGTTTTACCATTTTCAACTGTTGTATCATTTAAACTAGAACAAGTAATTGAAATATTATTTTGCCTTTCAGGATCTTTTGTATATATTTTGGTAGTAAAACTTGCAATTTCTACTTCTGCGACAGGTGCAGGTTTTTCCTCTTTATTTGGGGAAGAATTATCAGGATTTTCATTATTTGCATCTAGCGAATTATTATTGGCTGTTTCATTTTGAGAAACATCATTTTGTGACGAAATATTTACATTTTCAGTATTTGACGAATTATCATTTGTAGAAACTCTAGTAGAATTATAGGGAAAATCATTTAAGCTAGAATTTTTCGAAGTACTAGAATTATTACGTTTATAAAAATAAAAACCAAAACCACATCCAAGTACAATCAAACCAATAATTATAAAAATATATAACTTTTTCAATTTAAAACCTCCAACATTTTTATATATTATTTACAATTTTTTTCAAAAATATTACAATTATATTACATTTTTTAAAAACTATTGAAAATAAAAAAAATATAGGGTAAAATAAAAAAAACTAAGGAGGAACTTTTTATGAAAGAGAAAAAAACAGAATCATTACCATTAATTTATTTATTAGGAATGCCAATCATATTTATAGTAGCAAACTTTTTAGCTAGAACACATATCGAAATATTAGGTTCGCCACTATATTTTAGTGTTATACTATATCCTTTAACATACCTAATATCAGGATTAATAGTAAAAAAAGCAGACTATAAAAGAAGTCTTTTAGTTATGGCTGTAACACTAATAACAGCATCATTAACATATGTTGTAGAATGGGCATTACTAAACTCAATGGATGCATATGTTATGATTTACTCATTTTTATCATTCTTAATTGGACAATTAATATTTATATATACATTTGATTTCTTAAGAAAGATAAAAAAAGATAGCTATGGCTGGATGTTTGTTTTAACACTAGTTGTAACATTAATAGATGGTGCATTCTTTGGAGCAATTATAGAGGGACAATATGTAACAATATCAACATTAGTAAGAATTATATATGTTGTTGCAATACCAGCAATATTAGCAAAAAAAACAGGAAAAAATAGCAATTAGCCATTGCTATTTTTTTTATTATTTAGTACAATATAACAGAATAATAAGGAAGTGGAAGAAATGAGAGATATATTAACATTAGGAATAGAATCAAGTTGTGATGAAACATCTGTTGCAGTTGTAAAAAATGGAAGAGAAATATTGTCAAATATAATAGATACACAAATTCCAATTCACGAAAAATATGGAGGGGTTGTGCCAGAAATAGCATCAAGAAACCATATAGAAGCAATATCTAGGGTAACAATGCTAGCACTAAAAGAAGCAAATGTTGAATTTAAAGACATAGATGCAATAACCCCAACATATGGACCGGGCTTAGTTGGAGCATTATTAGTTGGTGTGTCATATGCAAAAGCTTTGTCATATGCAATAAATAAGCCATTGGTAGGAGTAAACCATATACAAGGACATATTGCGGCAAATTACTTAACATATAAAGAACTAAAACCACCATTTTTATGTTTACTAGTATCAGGTGGAAATACGCAAATAGTTTATGTAAAAGATTATACAGAGTTCGAAGTACTTGGAAAAACTAGAGATGATGCAATAGGGGAAGCATTTGATAAAGTTGCAAGAGTGGTAGGATTAGACTATCCCGGAGGACCTAAAGTGGATAAATTAGCTAAAGAGGGGCAGGCAAATATAAAGCTTCCAAAAACACATTTTGAAAATTCTTTAGATTTTAGCTTTAGTGGTATAAAAACAGCTGTTATAAACATAAATCATAATACCAAAGATATAAAAAAAGCAGATTTATGTGCAAGTTTTGAGAAAACTGTGACTGAGGTTTTGATAGAAAATATTGAAAAGGCAGTAACGCAAACAGGAATGAAAAGTTTGGCAATAGCAGGTGGAGTATCGGCTAATTCTTATATAAGAAATGAGATTTTGAAACTTGAAAGTGAAAATTTGAAAGTATATATGCCAGATTTGAAACTTTGCACAGATAATGCTGCAATGATTGCATCTGCAGGATATTATAATTTTGTGAGCGGAAGAAGAGATGAACTTGATTTAAATGCAGTTCCTAATTTGAAGTTGTAATGCAAGGAGGGATGAATTATGTCGATATACACAATAGGAGATTTACACCTATCATTTTCAAATCCGAAGCCGATGAATATATTTGGAGAAAACTGGAACAATCATGAAGAAAAAATCAAAAAAGACTGGCTTTCTAAGGTAAAACCAGAAGATACAGTAATTCATCCGGGAGATTTCTCGTGGGCTATGTATTTGAAAGATACTGTAAAAGATTTTGAATATTTGAATAGTTTGCCGGGAAAAAAGATAATGCTTAAAGGAAATCATGAATACTGGTGGACTACAGTAACTAATATGAAGAAATTTTTAAATGAACATAATTTCCAAAATATAGATTTTATACAAAATAATAGCATAGAGGTGGAAGATAAAATAATTTGTGGCACAAGAGGTTGGAGCCTAAATAATGAAAGGACAGAACAAGAAAAAAAGCTAATTGACAGAGAAGCTTTGAGGCTGGAACTTTCTATAAAAAGCGCTTTAGATTTGAATAGTGATAAAGAAATTATTGTTTTTATGCATTATCCACCTATTATAAGACAAAATATTGATAATGAATTTATGAGAGTACTTAGAAAATATAATATAAAAAAATGTTTCTATGCACATTTACATGGAAAATCAATAGAAGATGCAATTGAAGGAAATATTTATGGAATTGACTTTAAGTTGGTTAGTGCAGATGCATTGAATTTTAAGTTACTGAAAATATAGGAGAAAAAATGGTAGATTTACAAAAATCGGTACAATATATAAAAAATGTTGGACCATCAAGAGTAAAATTGTTAAATAAATTAAATATACAAACTCTTCAAGACCTAATAACATATTTTCCAAGAAATTACGAGGACAGGGGAGTTGCAAAAAAGCTATCTGATTGCAAAGATGGAGAAGAAGCACTAATAAAGGCAGTTGCGATAACAAAAGTTTCTGAAACATTTGCAGGAAAACTAAAAATATACAAGCTAGTAGTAAGAGATGGTGAAAATCCGTGTACAATTGTGTGGTATAACCAAAGTTATGTAAAGAATATTTTTAAAATAGGAAATACATACAATTTTTACGGAAAAGTTGATATAAAGCTAGGTAGATATGAAATGAAATCTCCTATTTTTGACGAATCAGGTGTAAATAAAAATACAGGAAAAATAATTCCAATATATCCTTTAACATATGGAATAAGCCAAAATACAATAAGAAAAATTATTGAAAATGGTGTTGATGAAGTTTATGGAAACTTAGAAGAGACAATACCTGACTATATTTTAGAAAAATATAAATTGATGGGTTTAAATAATGCGATAAAAAAAATACATTTCCCTGAAAATAAAAATGAGTTTACAAGAGCAAGATATAGGCTGGTTTTTGAAGAATTATTAAGTTTTCAATTGGCTCTTTTACATATAAAACAAAGCTATAAAACAGAGGAAAAAGGAATTACTTTTGACCAAAATATAAAAATGAGTGATGTAATAGATACATTGCCATTTACACTTACAAATGCGCAATTAAAAGTGCTTAAAGAAATAAATCAAGATATGGAAAGTGATAAGCCAATGAACAGACTGCTTCAGGGAGATGTTGGTTCTGGTAAAACAATTGTAAGTATTATTGCAGCATATAAAGCTGTAAAATCAGGTTATCAGGCGGCGATATTGGCTCCGACCGCAATTTTGGCATCACAACATATGGAGAATTTTCAGAAAACTTTAAATAAATTTGGAATAAAGTGTGAACTATTAGTTTCAAGTATAACGAAGAAAAATAAGCAAATTATAAAGGAAAAATTAGCAAATGGGGAAATTGATATATTAATTGGAACACATGCTATGTTAGAAGAAGATGTAAGTTTTAAAAATTTGGGACTTGTTGTAACAGATGAGCAACACCGTTTCGGAGTAAAACAAAGGGCTAAAATTGTTGCAAAAGGAAATAATCCAGATGTAATAGTAATGTCTGCAACACCAATTCCAAGAACTTTAGCTCTAATCTTATATGGGGATTTGGATATTTCTATAATAAATGAATTGCCACCAAATAGGAAAAAAATTGATACATTTGCTGTTGGAAAAAGCTTTGAAGAAAGAGTAAATCACTTTATAGAAAAACAATTAGATGATGGAAGACAATGTTATATTGTGTGTCCTTTGGTTGAAGAAAATGAAGAAATGGATCTAAAGTCTGTAACAGAACTTGCTACGAAACTACAAAATGAGACTTTTAGCAAATATAAGGTTGAGTTTTTGCATGGAAAAATGAAGCCAAAAGAAAAAGATGATATTATGCTTAGATTTAAAAATGGAGATATTGATATTTTAATTTCAACAACTGTTATAGAAGTTGGAGTTGATGTTCCAAATGCAAATATTATGGTAATAGAAAATAGTGAAAGGTTTGGGCTTGCTCAGCTTCATCAGCTTAGAGGTAGAGTTGGCCGTGGGGAGTATAAGTCTTATTGTATTTTGAAGTTTGAGGGCAAAGGAAAAGTTGTTCAAGAGAGAATGAAGATTATGTGCCAGACAAATGACGGTTTTGTAATATCTGAAAAAGACTTAGAACTTCGTGGCTCTGGAGATTTTTTCGGCACTGCCCAACATGGTATTCCTGAGATGAAAATTGCTAATCTTTTTGAGGATATTGATGTTTTGAAAGTTGTTCAAGATTTGAGTTCTAGGATTATGAGTGAGGATTCTGGATTGGTTATGGAGAAAAATAGTAGGCTAAGGCATTTAATTGAAGGCAGAGTTGAGGGAAGAATTGAAATTTAGATTGGTAAATGATGGAAATAGCAGATGAATATGTGTTGACTTGAAACATAGAAAAACCAAGAGTAAAATAAATTTTTGAAAATGTATTGTAAAAAAATGGAAAAAGTGATATACTATAAAAATAGCAACTAGTTAATATACTTACCAAAAAAGGAGAAAAAACAATGAATGAAAGAGAAGAACTGCTGGTTGGACGTATAATGAATGATGTACTTGGCATGGGACTTAGCAAGTATAATACCTTGTTTTTAGCACAGTTAGCTTTAAGACGGTACAAGGTAGAAACAAAAAAGAAAAGCGAAACACTTGATGAGTCGGCAAGAAAAGTCATGAGTCGTATGCCAGAGCTGTGTCGAAAGACAAAAGGACTTAGACACAAGCAAATCATTGAAACATCTTCAGCAAAATCTCTGTCGAAACTTGAAGAGGAACTCTACGAGTCAATGACTATCGAAGATGATTTGCTCCGTGGAGATATTATCACGAATGTGATTAATTACCTCTTAAAAGAGGATGAAGATTGATTTTTTTCCAAAAGCGGGTGCCAGGTTTTGGTGCCCGCTTTTCAAAATGGGGACGGTTCCTTTTTCAAAAAAGAACCGTCCCCATTTCAAAAAAATCCTTTACAACGACAAAATTAAGTAGTATATTATAAAAGAAAACAAAATGTACCAAAAAGACCCGGTCCCAATGGTACAAAAAGGAGAAAAAATGATACTAAAAATAATATCACTAATTTTAATTTTAACAGGAGTAATATTTACATATGATGCAAGAATATTAAGCACAAACTGGTTTAGCTTTGGTGACCAAAACGAAGCAACATCAGGACTTAAGATACTTGGATTTATAATTGCGATGATAGGGGCAATAATGTTTTACAATATATAATTTTTTCGCGAAAAGAAACGGTCCCAATAGAAAAAGAAGAAATCTTGCTACGAAAAACTATTGATAAAAAAATAATTTTTGTATATAATACAAACAATAAAAAATATGGAGGAAAAGAACCAATGAAAAATAAAAACGAATTAAACTATAAACAGTTAAAAATGACATGTGACCCAAACATGTTCAAATTTGAAACAACAGACAACCTAGAGTCAATAACAACAGGTATAGGACAAGACAGAGGGATAAAAGCATTAGAATTTGGAATAAATGTAAATATAAAAGGATATAACATTTATCTAGAAGGTCCAAGTGGTGTCGGAAAAACAATGTACACAAAAAATTATTTAAGAAAAATAGCCAAAAAGAAAAAAGTGCCACAAGACTGGTGCTATATATATAATTTTAATAATCCAAATGAGCCAATTGCGGTATCGCTAACAGCTGGACATGGAAAAGAATTTAAAGAAGACATGGAAAGCTTTATAAAGGAAATAAAAAAAGATATAAAAAATACATTTAACAATGATGATTTTGAGAAAGAAAAAGCCCTAATTAAACAAGAATATGAAGAAAAAAGAGAAAAACTAATGGAAAAACTAACAAATGATGCATTAGAGTATAGTTTCCAGGTAAAATCAGCACAAAACGGAATTTATATGATGCCTGTTCTTGATGGAAAAGCTTTAAAAGAAGAAGAGTTTAACCAATTAGATGATGAAATAAAGAGTCAATATGAAGAAAAATCAACTGTTATTCAAGAAATGATAATGGATGTAATTGGGAAAATAAAGCAAATTGAGAGAGTATCTGATAAAAAAATAGATGAATGGCAATCAAATGTAGCTTTACTTACTGTAAATGTTCACATAAATATGTTAAAAGCCAAGTATAAGAGAAATAAGAAAATAAATCAATTTTTAACAAATGTAAAAAAGGATGTACTAAAGAACGTACCTGTATTTTTAGCAGAAGACACAAATGAACAAACAAATCAAACACCTCAGCAAGGATCACAAATGGGGCAAAATCAAGACCCATGTTTGAATTATAGAGTTAACTTGTTTGTGGATAATAGTGAGCTTGAGGGTGCACCTGTAATTATGGATTCAAACTATTCTTATCAAAATATGTTTGGAAAGTTAGAATATGAAAATTATTATGGGGCCTTAAAAACCGATTTTACAATGCTTCAAGCAGGATTACTTCATAAGGCAAATGGAGGATATATAATTTTCCAAGCAAAAGATTTGTTAGCAAATGGAATAAGTTATGATACATTAAAAAAAGCATTAAGAGTTAAAGAAATAGCAATAGAAAATGCGGTTGACCAACGTACTTCAATGGTTATGGTTTCTTTAAAACCAGAGCCTATACCACTAGATTTAAAAGTTATATTAATTGGAGATAGCCAAATTTATCAAGCACTTCTTGCCATGGATTCTGATTTTAAAAACTTATTTAAAATAAAGGTTGAATGGGAAGATAGTGCAGAATTTAATACTGAAAATGTAAATAGACTTGCAAGAATAATTCATGATTATTGCATTCAAGCAGAGCTTTTACAATTAGATAAATATGCAATGGCAAAAGTTGTTGAATATGCCTCAAGATTAGCGGGAGACCAAACAAAGATATCTACATTATTTAATGATATATTTGAAGTTATTGGTGAAGCATCAACTTGGGCAAAAATGTCTAAGTCAAAGTTGATTACAACTAATTTTATTGATAAGGCCTTAAAAGAGCAAAAAGAAAGAGTAAAAAAATATGACTCTATGTATACAGACATGATAAAAGATAATTCACTATTAATATCAACATCTGGTTCAAAAGTTGGAGAGCTAAACGGATTAACAGTTATGACAATTGGAAATGCCATGTTTGGAAAACCTGCAAAAATTACGGTAAACACATATACAGGAAAAAGCGGAATTGTAGATATTGAAAGAGAAGTTGAAATGTCAGGTTCTACACATTCTAAAGGTGTATTAATCTTGAATGGATTTTTGGGAGAAAGATTTGCACAAGATATACCACTAAGTTTGACAGCAAGTATATGTTTTGAACAATTATATAATGGAGTTGATGGAGATAGTGCCTCAAGTACAGAACTTTATGGACTTCTTTCAAGTTTGTCTGGAGTTCCTATAAATCAAGCAATAGCTGTAACTGGTTCTGTAAACCAAAAAGGTGAAATTCAACCAATTGGTGGTGTAAATGAAAAAATAGAGGGATTTTATCAAATATGCAAAATGAGAGGCTTAGATGGTTCTCATGGAGTTATGATACCAATTCAAAATGTTAAAAATTTACAGCTTTCAGATGAAGTAATAGATAGTGTAAGAAATGGATTATTTACAATTTATGCAATATCAACAATTGATGAAGGAATTGAAATCTTAACAGGAGTACCAGCAGGAAAGAAAGACAAAGATGGAAAATTCTCAGCTGGAAGTATTAACTATTTAGTATATGAAAAATTAAAAAAATATGCGGAGATTAGTAGAAATGAATAATTTAAAAAATGATAAAGGTGTTACTTTAATTGCTTTAACAATAACAATAATTGTATTATTAATAATTTCAGGAATAACTATAACAAGTTCTAGGACTCAATTAGCTATAAAAAAGTTAAACAATTTATATAGTGATATTGAAGCCATCAGTACAAAAGTGTCAGACTATTATATAAAAAATAATAGTCTGCCAATATTTGAAGATAATCCATATATGAATGATAGTACTTCTTTTGGAACATTTATTTCGTCTAAAGGAGGAAACCAAAGCATAATAAATACAAATGATAATGGAGAATATTATGTTTTAAATTTATCAAAACTAGATAATTTAACATTAAATTATGGCTCTGATTATAAAAAATGGGATAGTTCAAGCACTTATGAAACATATCAAGATTTGTACATAATAAATAAAGTTACACATCAAATTTACTATGCACAAGGGATTGAGTATGATGGAGAAAAGTATTTCACAAAAGAGAACTCTAGCAAAAATATAGAAAAAATTGATATTTCAGCAGTTACAGACGATTTTAAAATACAATCAATAACTGCTAATAAAATGCAAGTAGGAGAAAATGGAAAAGTTATATTAAATGCAAATGTAACACTAGTTTTGAGTTCAAACTACAAAAAAGATACTTTACAATATATGTGGAAAAAGAAAAGTGATAGTGAAAAACAGGAATATTCAAAATTTGAGGTAAATAACACAAATGAAGCTATATTAGTAAGTAAAGAGATAGAAGATACAAGCGATTATACTCTAATTTTGAAAATTTTAGATGTTAATGGAAAAGAACATACGATTGAGCAAGAAGTAAGTTTTAATTAGTTATATAATCAAGAGGATTAACATATTCGCCGTTAATTCTCATACCAAAATGCAAATGGGGTCCGGTTGTGGCTCCATTTGTATATTTACCGGTTATTATCCATATATATATTTCCGTGGTACGCCATCTACATATTTAGGCCCGACTTTTCCAATTATTTGGCCTTTTGTAATTTTATCTCCTACTTTTACAATAAAATTAGGATTAGAGTGACAATACGAAAATTTAATTTCTCCATTAGAAGTATTGTTGGCAGTTAAAGTAATGGTAAAGCCGCCTCCACCTAAAAAGCCAACAAATGAAATTGTTCCATCAGTTACAGCAATAAATTCAAATCCTTCTGGCGCACCAATATCAACTCCTTTATGAAATGTAGATGCACCACCGTGTTGGTGCTTTTCTTTTGCCAAAATATGAATTTATTTTTGAAATTCCCGGAGCTGGCCAGAGAAAAGTGGAATCGTTTTCATTTACTGTGTTATAGGATGAATTAACTGGAACAAAGAATACAGATATAAAAATTGTTAAAAATAATATAAAGTAAAAAAATATATTTAGAAATTTGTTTATAATATACACCTCTTTTCGATATAAATAGGATTTAGACTTAAAATATGAGTGAATTATATAGGATAAGGGGGTGTTTTGTCAATGTTTGGGTTCGAAAAATAATTTATTTTTATTCATTTATGAAAATGTCTTAAAAAATGTATTGAAAAATGTGACAAAAATGTGACAAAAATATTACAAATAATACATTAATATTATTAATTACAACATGCCAAAAATATCAAAAACAATTAACGAAAACACATACTAAACGCTATTATTACAAGGATTTTACGTTTGTGTTACATTTGCCTTAGAACGTTGAACTGAAGCAACTATAATGATATAATAAAAATAGTTGAAAAATAAATTTTAAGGAGGAAGAAAATGTTAAAAGAAGCATTAAGAAAAAACAAAGGAATAACCTTGATAGCGCTCGTTGTAACTATCATAGTACTTTTAATATTAGCGGGAATAAGTATAGCAATGTTAACAGGACAAAATGGAATACTAAATAGGGCAAGTGAAGCACAAGAAAAAACAGGAACAGCACAGACAGAAGAATTAGTAAAATTATCAGTAACAGATGCAATTACACAAGGACTAGGAGAATTGACAGATGTAAATTTAAAAACAGCATTAAATAACAACATAGGAGAAAGAAAATATGAAATTTCCGGAGATGCGACAGATGGATGGACAGTAACAGTTGATGGAAAAGAATTTAAGATAGACTCTACAGGAAAAATAGGAAAAGAGCCAGAACCAACACCAACCCCAGAACCAGGACCAGAATTTTCTGAATGTACATGGACAGAAATAAATGCATTAGCAAAAGAGATAGCAAAAGATAATACAATAACAAATCAAACAGCAAATGTAACGAAAACCATAAATGGAAAAGAATATGCAGCAAAAGTAGGAGATGAAAAAACAATAACAATAGCAAGCAAAGATTATAAAGTAAGAATATTAGGATTTAATCACGATACATTAGAAAGTGGAGCTACAGCATACAATGACTCAACAATAACAAAAGCAGGAATAAGTTTTGAATTTAAAACATTATTGCCTGTAGCAAAAATGAACACAACAGATACAAATAAAGATGGATGGGGAGCATCATTAATGAGAACAAACTTAAATAGTACAAGTGCAGTGGATGGAATGGTAAATTTATCAGATATAGAAAGTGTAATAGGAAGTAATATAATAAAAAGTGTAACAAAGAGTTATATAAAAACAAATAATGACGCAAATTCAGTAACACAGTGCAATGATAAATTATGGTTGTTGGCATGTTCAGAAGTTGCAAATAGTGGTTACACAGATGGAGCTTATGCGTATGCAATAACAAGTGAGGGAAGCCAATATAAATATTATGCAGATAGCAATATTGTATGGAATAGTAGTAATACTAATTCTGTAAAATGTAATGTAGGAGGTACATCAGGATCTTGGTGGTGGCTTCGTTCTCCTCGTTACAACTCCAGCAACTATTTCTGCTTTGTCGACGGCAGCGGCAGTCTTTACTACAGTGACAACGCGGGCAACCCTCACAGCGAAGCCCCGGGCTTTGCAATCTAGCACCAAGTCAACATAATATAAAAAGAAATAAAATACTATAAACACTTTGATGAATAGAGGATACAAAGATGGTGTATAATATGGTGTGTGAATAAAAATCACACCATATTTTTTATGTCCAAAATAATATTAGGAGGAAATCAAAGAAGAGGACAGCTAAAATAGCTTTTCCTGAAATAATCTTTGTTGATTCACTAACATACGTCGTACCAAAATACTATAAATACACAACAGAAAAGGATGCCAAAAAATTGAGAGAGTTTAAAATTAAGTGTGTAAAATCCAAAATGATTTTGCACAGTTTTTTGTAGGAAAGAGAGGAAAACAACATAATCTACACACAGTGCTTTGTCGAATTTTGTCGAACGATTTTCCTTGACAACAAGCTACTTTCACCATATAATAACAATACAATTTTTTCAAGAAATTAAATTTTTATTAAAATCTAAAAAAATTAAATCAAAGCTATCTAAAAAATTAAAAATAATATCCTGAAAAAATGTTGCAAAAAAATTCTAAAAAATGATATAATAAAGGAGGAGAAAATTTGAGCAAAAAAAATGAAGAACAGAAAAACAAAACAACAAAAGAAAACAAAACATACAATCTAAAAAACGATATAATATTCAAAGCATTTTTTGCAAGAAAAGGGAATGAAATATTTTTAATCGATTTTTTAGAAGCATTGTTAAATATAAAAATAAAAACAATAAAAATTAATGAGGAGGTAAACTTAGAACAACTATCGGTCGATGAAAAAGGAGGAAGACTGGATTTACAGGCAAAGCTAGATGATGGTGTAATAGTAAATATAGAACTTCAAATAAAAAATAATTTTAACATAAAAGAAAGAACAACAGTATATAGTTCAAAAGTAATATCAAGAGAAGTGGCAAGAGGTTCTGATTATAAAGATGTAAGTAAAGTAATAATGATAAATATATTAGGTTATAATTTATTAGAATTTGATGAATATATATCAGAAACAGTAATAGTATTAGATAAACACCGAGATTATGAAATGCTAAAAGGAATAAAATGGTATTTTATAGAACTTCCAAAATTTAGAAAGAAAAATCCAGATTTAAATGATAAAATAGACCAATGGATATGTTTTATAGATGACTCCAATAAGGAGGCGGTAAAGATGGCTGAGAACAAAAATAAAGTATTAAAGAAAGCGAGGAAAGAATTGGATTACTTGACCGGAGATGCAGCAGTAAGAAGATGGGCAGAATTAAGAGATAAATGGGAAATGGATGACTATTTTATAAAGAAACACGCTAAAGAAGAGGGAGAAAAAATAGGCGAGAAAAAAGGCGAGAAAAAAGGCGAGAAAATAGGAGAGAAAAAAAGAGGAAAAGAAATTGCAAAAAATTTATTAAAAATGGGAATGGAGATTCCAAAAGTGATTGAAGCAACAGGCCTAGACAAAGAAGAAATTGAAAAAATATCAAATGAAATTAAAAAGGAAAAATAACAAAAATAAAAAATCGTTTTGACAAATCAAAACGATTTTTTACTATACTCTTTTAACTTTTCCATTTCTTAAACATTTAGCGCAAACACAAACTCTTTTAACTTCACCATTGATTTCAGC
>CAKPNI010000009.1 GCA_934168355.1 uncultured Clostridia bacterium | reverse complement strand
AGGTGTAGCGCAGTTGGTAGCGCGCGTGGTTTGGGACCATGAGGTCGCAGGTTCGATCCCTGTCACCTCGACCATATTTATAAAATATAATAAGGAAGTCCAACCTTAAATAGGGACATTAAACAAGGATATATAGGATAAGCTTCCCAATATATCCTTTTTATTATATTTTATAATAAAATTATAATAAAAAGGATTAAATAAAATGAACATTTTACAATTTATTTTAAATAATAAAGACTATTTAGAAGATTTAATTACAAGAAGTACATATCATTCAAATGCTATTGAAGGAAATACACTTACATATGCTGAAACCTATGCTATTCTTTACAATGATAATAGTTTTAAAATCGAGGGAAAAGAGCCTAGAGAAATATATGAAGCTATTAACCATAAAAAGGCATTAGAATTAGTTTTTAAAAATTTACAAAACAATGAAGAAATTGATGAAAGATTTATAAAAAAATTAAATGAAACTATAAATAGAGATATTAAAGATACAGAAGGTTATAGAGCTGTACAAGTATTTATTCAAGGAAGTGAATACATTCCACCTGAACCAGAAAAAATACAAAATTTGATGATGGATTATATATACAATTATAATCATGATGAGCAAGAAATTTTTACAAAAATTGCAAGATATCATATTGAATTTGAAAGAATACATCCTTTTGAAGATGGAAATGGAAGAACAGGTCGATTACTTGTAAATTATGAATTATTAAAAAATAATTTACAACCTGCTGTTATAACAAAAGATGATAGAGTAAAATATTTTGAATTTTTAAGAAAAAACGATAGTAATGGCTTAGCAGAATGGTTAAGAGAATTGTCTAAAAGAGAAAAAGAAAGAATGGAAAGATTTGGGTATATAAAATAGTTAATATTTTACCAAGGATTAGTATAAATAAAAATTATGAAAAGAGAGTAGATTTTTTAATCTACCCTCTTTATCTGATATTAAGTATCTATTTTCCTTTAAAAATAATATTGTCATACTTATTTTTATTTAAACTGAAAGTCCAGATAACTATATTTAGCGGTTTTATAATTAAGAGCTTTTTCAATATCTTCTTTTGCATTTTCCGAGATATTATAAATTCTTTCATATGTATTGTTATTTTGTATCAATGGATTTATATACCTTACTTTTGTTTTTTCTATGCTAACAAAATATTTATTTATAGGTAATGTTTCACTTGTATTGATTTCAGTAGCATTTTTCCAAATATTAAAGCAATTAGAGATATTTTCATCATTACATTGCTCAATTTTTTTTACAACTTCTTTTTCTGATAATTTATATAAATCATCTATACTTATCGTATTCTCATCAGACATTTTTTTCATTATATCTGCTAATAATTGCATTGAAAAAACAGTTTTTTCTCTTCTATATAATCTAGATAATATGCTCATTGTATGTACAAATTTTTCAGCAAATTTTAAATCTTTAAACCCTAATTCTTGAAAGCCATTTTCATTCTCTTGAATTTCTATATTTTTATATATTTCACTTATTTCTTTCAAACCCCATATTTTCTCGGTTGCTCCTAATCCATTTGAAAGGGTGTATTCTAATCTATCACTTGAAAGCATAGGTGTATCATTATCTGCAATAGGATATATATGGTAATCTGATACTTCTTCTAATTTTATTCCATCTCTTTTTAACAAATTCATTATTTCTGTTGATTCGCTAATTATTTTTGTGGTTAGTTCTTCAGTTGATTCTTGCTTTTCATAATCCTTATTCATAAAATCAACAGTGTGTTTAAACACAGGTGTTGCTATATCATGAAATAATCCTGATAAAGTTTGTTTTTTATCTTTTGTAAAATGCCATATAATTAAAGCTACAGCAACACTATGATCAAGACTAGAATACCACATTTGATTATACATTTTCGAATATATAGTTCCGCAACTTACACTAATTCCTGATTGCTTTTGCATTTCAGGTGTATTTATGTATTCATATAAAAATTCTGGAAATTCATCTGATAATATTTTAAAATATTTTTTAATTGTTTCATCTAAATTTTCTAAATAATTGTTCATTCCAATCTCCCTTATTTGTATTTTATTATATTTCCAATTTTTTATTAAATCTTGTTAAATCAACTCTTGAATCTATTTTTTTATATGGCCTTTGGTTGATTACACCTTTTCCAAATAATTCATCAATTTTATTTTCATCTTGCTTAAAACAACCTATAAATTCATAGTTATCATTTAGTTCTTTGCGAAAAATATATATTGTTTTGTCTCCCCAAAAATCATTTCTTCTTGCAATTTGTTTATTTTCTTGCGGATTACAAAGTTCGTACATATATTGTTCATCAATAGTATCTGTCCAATTTTCATTTTTGACTTTTGTAAACATTATTCCTTCGTTTTCATTAAGAATGTAGCTACCTTTCATCCAGCCATCTACTTTAATGTTGAATAATCTTAAAATTTCTACAATATACTTAAATTTAGCATGGTCATCTGAATCAATATAACCTCTTTCAATATAATATTTTATTTTTTCTTCATCTATTTCCATATAATTTCCTCCTTCCTTTTAAATACTATTGGATAATTACAATGGATGAAAATTATTTTTGATAATTATCCATCATTATTATAATTATAACATAAAATTCGATAAAAACCAGAAATTTGATATTAAATTTTTGGTTTAATACTATTGACAATCAATAATAAATATAGTATACTAAAATACCGAAATGGTATACTCGAAACATAAACACAAAAGAAAACAAAAATCAGCCAGAAAAGGGGATGAAAAAAGTGAAAAGAGAGCAAGTAATAGAGGCAGCACGAAAACTATTCCATCAATTCGGATTCAAAAAAGTATCAATGGACGAAATAGCAAAAGAAGCAGGAGTAACCAAAAAAACGATATACATGTATTTTGCCAGCAAAGAAGAACTACTAAAATACTTTATACAAGAAGAAATAACCAACATGGAAAAAATAGTAGAAAAAGTAGAAGCAAAGCATCAAGACTTTTTTGAAACCGTAAATGAAGCAATATACGAAATTTTGCAATACAGAAAACATCAAGACTTTTTAAACATAATAGCAAGAGAAGCAGAATGGCTAAAAAACCCAATAATAATAGACAGTTTAAGCATGATTGATGGAAAAATACAAAATTACATAAGGAACAAACTACAAAAAGCAAAAGAAAAGGGCTATATCGATTATCAAGATTTAGACATAACAACATTTTTAATATATAAAATGTATATAGCATTAATTATAGAATGGAACACAAAAGAAAAAGAAATAGATGAGCAAATACTAGCTCAAACAATTTCAAGTATATTAAAAAATGGATTAAGAAAGGATGTAGAAAATGAAAAAAATGAAAAACAGTAATGCTTTCAAAGCAATTATTTTCATTATTGTAATGTTAATTCCTTTAATTTACAGCTTTTTCTATTTAAAATCATACTGGAATCCATATGGAAATCTAAGTGATATGCAAATAGCAGTTGTAAATCTAGATAAAGGAAAAGACGACAAAAACCAAGGAAACGAATTTGTCCAAAGCTTAAAAGACAGTGACACATTTAAAATTTGTGAAGTAAGTAAAGATGAGGCACAAGAGGGGATGAAAAAAGGAAACTATTATGCAACAATAGAAATTCCAGAAAACTTTACGGAAGACTTAGAAAGTGCATCAACAGAAGAAAAACAAATAGCACAAGTTACATACAGTCCAAACCAAGCAACAAACTACTTGGCAACTCAAATAGTAAATAGTGCAGTAAAAACAATAGAATTAAACTTACAATCAAAAATAGACAAAGAAATAATAGCAAATTTAGCAAGCAAATTAAATGAAGTTCCAGATAGCTTACAAGAAATAAGTGATGGAGCAGATACAATATTAAACGGAACAGAAAGTCTAAATGACGGAATAAAACAAATAAGTGATGGAACAAACACATTAAGCAATAGTTACAAAGAATTTGACCAAGGTGTAAATTCAGCTTACACAGGAAGCAAAAGCTTAAATAGTGGAATTTCACAAGTATCAGATGGAGTAGAAACATTAAAAAATGGTGGAAAATCATTAGATAGTGCAATAGACCAAATAAACCAAGGTGCTGACCAATTATCATCACAAGGGGCAGAGGGAATTACAGCATTAGCAAGTGGTGCAAATGATCTAAATGAAGGTGCAAAAAATTTAAGTGAAGGTGCTAAAGCTTATGTAAAAGGAACAGAAGATTTAGCAGATGGAACACTCTCATATGTAGAAAGCAATGCAAAAATTATAGAATTTACAAGTGCTTATGTAGATGGAGTAAATAAATTAAATGAAAATAATAAAGAATTATTAAATGCATTAGCACAATATGGAGCAAATTCAAGTGATGAAACACTTAAGGGTATGGCACAAAAGGCACAGGTACTTTTAAATTCAAAAACAAATGGAGTAAATACATTTGATTATCTAACAACAACTGGAAATAGTATAAAAGCAGGTGGAACAAGTTTAGCTACTAATCATGAAAAATTAATAACAGGGGCTAAAGGATTAAAAGCCTCTGGAACAGGAATAACAACAGGAGCAAACAAATTATATGTAGGAACACAAAGCTTAGTAAGTGGAACATCAGATTTAGGAAAAATAACAAATGGAATACAAAGCTTGAAATCGGCATTAACACAAGTAAAACAAGGAACAACATCATTAAATAATGGAATAAAAACATTACAAAATGGAACAACAAAATTATCAGAAGGAAGTAGTTCTTTAGAAACAGGACTTGAAAAATTAAACTCAAGTTCAAGCACAGTTGATAATGCATTAGAAACATTAAAAAATGGAAGTAAAACAGCTTATGATGGAAGCAACCAATTAGTAGAAGGAGTACAAAAATTTAAGACATCAATAGATGAGGGATTACAAGATACAAAAGAACAATTAAAATCATTAAATGAAATTGAAGAATTTGGAGAAAATCCAGTAGAATTCAAAACAGAGGAATATGGTAAGGTAGACTCATATGGAATTGCATTTACACCACTATTCTTATGTATAGGATTATGGGTTGGAGCATTAATGGCATATGTAGTTTTATATTATGACCATGATGAAAGATTTGGAATATTCGGAATGAATGAAAAAAATAAAATTTTACAAAACTTAATCTATTTAGGACTGGGAGCAGTAGAGGGGTTAATAACAGGATGGCTTCTAAAAGCAGGACTTGGATATGAAGTTCAAAACATAGCGCTATATTACGGAGCAAGCATTTTAATAGGAATTACATTTATGAGTATAATACAATTTTTAATAAGAAACTTTGGAGATATTGGAAAATTCTTAGCATTAATTATATTGGTACTACAATTAGCAGCAGCAGGTGGAACTTTCCCAATAGAAACAATTGATAAAGGATTCCAAGTAGTTTCTCTATATTTACCTATGACTTATTCAATTAAGTTATTAAGAGAAATTTTAGTTCCAACAGCTTCAAACTTTAAGGGAACATATATTGGAATTTTAGTTGGAATTATAGCAGTGACAATGTTGATTACATTTGCAGTTGATATAATAAATAAAAGAAAAAGTGAAGAAAATGCTTAATAAAAAAGATGTGTTTAGATAAAATCTAAATACATCTTTTTTTTACTAATCTCTACGTTTTCCAAACAAAGCTAAAATTCTCAAGAAAATATTAATAAAATCTAAATACAATTCCATAGCTCCATAAACATAAAGTTTCTCATCATCGCAAAAACCGGCATCATGCATTTCTCTAATTTTATTCATATCATAAACAGTCAAACCAAAGAACAAAAATAGCATACCCCAGTCTAAAATGATATCAAGCATTGTGCTTCCGATAAATAAATTAATAATAGTTAAAATAAGTCCTACAATAAGAGTAACTGAAAGCACTGTGCTCCAATTTGAAAGGTCTTTATCTGTTTTATATCCAATATAAGATAAAATACCAAACATAGCAGAAGTAGCAGCAAAAGCATAGCCAATTGAAGTTAACTTATAAGCTGCAAAAATAACAGACAAAGTAAAGCCATTTAAAAATGCATATCCAAAATACATAATAGTAACAACAGTTGGAGATGCTTTAGTAAAGAAAAGTGAAAATAAAATTACTATAACAACTTCGGCAATAGCTAAACCGTAAAAAGTACCATTTAAAACCATAGTTTCCCAAATACCAGAATAATAAGCATATACAGCTGTAACGGCACTTGCAAGTAATCCTAAAAACATTCTAAAAAAAGTATTTGTAAGTACTGAATTTGTATCCATAGTGCGTATAGCATCTGAACTATTAAAATCCATAAACTCACCTCCTAATAATATTAAAAAAGTAAATCTATAATACCATAAAAATGCAAAAATTACTATGGTTTTCACTAAATATTTACAAAATATTTTATCCCATTTCCAATTGCATTAGCTCTAAAAATAACATTTCCATGCTCCATCAATTTACTCTTCAAAATAATAGAATTACTAACCAAATTAGAAAACTCCGAAATTGAAGTATAAAAGAAACTAGTATCTTTATAGTCAATATTAATATTAGTAAAAATCAAATAATAAAAATCCTTATATTCATACAAAGAAATATTTTTTGCAAAACCCTTAAGATTAGAGAGTTTGCAAGTACTACAATATGTACAAAAATTACAAAATTCATCGAAATTATTAAATTTATAAATAGCATTTTTATATGATGTTGAAAGAGATTTTCTTTTATATCTAACCTTTTTTGAAGAATTTCCAGAAGAAGCATCATTTTTATACTTAGTTAAAGTAAAAACAACATATCCATCAGCAGTAGAAAAAGCCTCTACAAGCAATCTACAATTTTGAACCTTAAAACCAACCTGTTTTTCAGCTTCATTAAGAAGAGTTTGAAAAAGTAAGTGAGCTTTGTCATTATTTTTACTCAAACTATTAATATCAATATTTTTTTCAGAAAGTTCATCTAAATCTATAATTATTCTAATTTTATTATCAGTAAGTTTTTCAATTTTCATATTAAGAATATCCTCCAAACAATTATATGTGATACACCCAAAATGTGATACCTAAAAATATTATACTACGAAAGTTAGAATATTTAAAGGAACAAAATATGGTAATATAGACTGTAACACAAAAAATAAAAAAAATCTACAATTTGCTTGAAAAAAATATAAAACCAATATATAATATAAAAGTCTTATAAACGCAAAAATCCGTAAGGAAAACAAAGGAGGAAAAAAATGGCTGCAAGAGATAAAAGTTTTTGGATATTATTAATATTTATACTAAGTGGACTAGTAATTGGAGGTTTATTAGGCAACTTAGCAGCAAATGTAAGTGGTCTATGGTGGTTAGGCTTTGGACAAGAATTTGGGTTAGAAAGTCCATTTATACTAAATTTAAGTATACTAAGCATAACATTTTCATTTTCAATAAAAATCAACATTGCAAGTATAATAGGAATGGCACTTGCAATATTCATTTATAGAAAAATTTAATTTAAGAGGTAAGGGGCGGAAAGGAAGGAAAAACTTGACAATAAAAGAATTACCTCAAAGTGAAAGACCATATGAAAAACTAGAATTATATGGCGAAAAAAGTTTAAGTAATGCAGAATTACTTGCAATAATCATAAAAACAGGCACAAAAGAATACACAAGTGTTGATATAGCAAGGAAAATACTAAATTTAAATGAAAGGTATGATGAAACAAGTTTATCATTCTTAAGAGATTTAAGCATAGAAGAAATAACCAAAATAAAAGGAATGGGAAGAATAAAAGCCATCCAACTAAAAGCAATATGTGAACTAGCAGACAGAATGAATAAACCATCAAACTATAAAAAAACACAAATAAAAGAACCAAATGATATTGTAAAAATACTAATGAATGAAATGCAATATGAAAAAAGAGAAATTGCCAAAATAATATTACTAGACAACAAAAATGTAATCACAAAAATTAAAGATATAGCAATAGGAGGAAACAACTTTGTAAGTATTGGAATGAAAGACATATTATCAGAGGCAGTAAAAACAAATGCACCAAAAATAATACTTGTGCATAATCATCCAAGTGGAAATCCAACTCCAAGCGTGCAAGACATAGAAGTTACAAAAAAACTAGAAATGTCAGCCAAACTATTGGGAATACAGTTAATAGACCATATAGTAATTGGAAAAGGAGAATATATAAGTATAAAAACAATAGAAAAATGGAAAACAAAATTAGAAGGGAAGTAGAAAAAATGAAACTATTTACATTTGGTTCAAAAGACATAGGAATCGACCTAGGAACAGCAAACATTTTAATGACATTAAAAGGAAAAGGAATAGTTCTAAAAGAGCCATCAGTTGTTGCAATAGATAGAAAAACAGGAGAAATAAAAGCAACAGGATATGAAGCAAAAGAAATGCTAGGTAGAACTCCAGAAGAAATTAAAGCAGTAAGGCCTATGAAAGATGGAGTAATAGCAGACTTTACTGCAACAGGGCTTATGCTTAAAAATATGATAAAAAAAGTATCATCAAGATATAGTATAGGTAGACCTAGAGTAGTAGTTGGCGTACCATCTGGTATAACTGAGGTTGAAGAGCGTGCAGTAGAAGAATCTGTTATACAAGCAGGTGCAAGAGAAGTCTATATTATAGAAGAACCAATGGCAGCAGCAATAGGAGCTGGAATAAATATAACAGAACCAAGTGGTAGTATGATAGTAGATATTGGAGGGGGAACAACAGAAGTTGCAGTAATATCACTTGGAGGAATAGTTGTAAGTAATTCCTTAAGAATTGCTGGAGATGAGTTAGATGAAGATATAGTAAACTATGTAAGAAAAGAAGAAAATCTATCAATAGGAGAAACAACAGCAGAACAAATAAAAATGCAAATAGGTTGTGCTTTGCCACTTATGACAGATATGCCAATGGAAATAAGAGGAAGAGATTTAGTAACAGGTCTTCCAAGAAATGTAACAATAAAATCATCTCAGGTAATGGAAGCAATGAAAGAATCTGTTTCAAAAATAGTAGAAACAGTAAAACAAACACTAGAAAAAACACCACCAGAGCTTGCAGCAGACCTAGTTGAAAAAGGAATATATTTAGCAGGTGGAGGAGCATTAATTCAAAATTTAGACAAATTACTAAGCCAAGAAACAAACATGCCTGTATATGTTGCAAATTCACCATTAGAATGTGTGGTAAATGGAACAGGAAAAACATGTGATGATTTAGAAAGATTAAAATCTGTACTTGTAAATAGTAGAAGAAGAATATAAAGTAGAAAAGAAAGGATAAATTATTATGTATAAAAATAAAAAAGGCGAAATAATAGGAATAATTGTAACAATAATAATCTTAATATTATTAGTTATTTTAACAAATACAGAAAACAGTAATTTATCTTATGTAGAGAATGTAGCAAATAAGCTTGTAAACCCCATACAAAATGGGCTTACATATGTAAAAAACAAAATACATGGAAATTCATCATTTTTTACCAATATAAGTGAACTAAAAACAGAAAATGATGAACTAAAAAATAAAAACAACCAATTAGAAGAAACATTAAGAGAACTAGAAACAATAAAAGCAGAAAATCAAACACTAAAAGAATATCTAAATTTAAGTAAAAAATACACAGACTATAAAACAGTTGCTGCAGATGTAATTAGTAGAGATATAAGTAACTATTCAAAAACAATAGTAATAAATGCAGGAACAAAGAGTGGAATAAAAGAAAATATGACAGTAATTGCATCAGATGGATTAGTAGGATATGTAATATCAGCAACAGATACAACATCAAAAGTTCAAACAATAGTAGATTCATCAAGTAATACAAGTAGTATTTTAAGTTCATCAAGAGATAGTGTAGTATGTAAAGGATTATTAGAACAAAATAATAACTTAAAAGCTGTATATATTCCAACAGATGCAACAGTAGCTGGGGGAGATAGTGTGGAAACATCTGGACTTGGAGGAATATATCCAAAAGGAATTTATATTGGAAAAGTATCAAAAGTAGTAAATACAACAAATCTAAATGATAGATATGCAATTATAGAAACAGGAGTAAATTTCAATAAATTAGAAACAGTATTAGTAATAACAAATTAGGAAAAAGGAGGATAGGAAAATGAAAAAAGTATTAATAAATATATTTTTAGTAATAACATTTATAATCATATATTTGTTACAAATAAACCTATTCTCATGGCTTAAAATAGCACGGAATAATGCCAAATCTATTTGTTATATTCGTACTTTTTATTGGACTTTTTTATAGCAGAACAGCTGGAATGACATGTGGAATTGGTATTGGAATAATGCTTGATTTATTTATTGGAAGAAAAGTAGGAATAACTGCTATAATGCTAGGAGTTGTTGGGTTAATAGGAGGAATGTTTGACAAAAATTTCTCAAAAGAAAGCAGAATAACAATAATAATAATGGTAGTAGTAAGCACCTTGATATATGAAATAGGTGCATATTTAATTGGATGCCCAATATATGGATATGAATTAGAAATTGTAAGTTTTATAAAAACTTTAGCAATCGAAGTTGTTTATAACATTATAATAACAATAATACTATATCCATTAATTCAAAAATTCGGATATGAAATAGAAGAAGAATATAAAGGAAATAAAATTTTAACAAGATATTTTTAAAAAGTTCTAATAAATCTGCAAGAGAAGGTGAAAGATTGAAAAGAAAAATAAAAAAAGAACATACCAATTTTAGGTTTAATATATTAACAATTATAGTTTATATTATTGGAATAATATTAATTGTAAAATTATTTGAACTTCAAATTGTAAAAGGAGCTAGTTATAGGGAAATTTCCAATACAAGGCTTTCTCGTGAAAGCACATTAGAAGCTTCAAGAGGAGAAATACTTGATAGGTCAGGAAATATTTTAGCAACAAGCACGAGTTCATTTAATATAGAAATGTATAAAACCAAATCAGATGATGAAATAGTAAATAATTGTATACTAAATCTTATAAATTTATTTGAAAGTAACCAAGTAAGCTACCCAAATAATTTTCCTATAAATGATGAATGCACAGGGTACACAATAGAGGGAGATACATTAAAAAAATGGTTAGCTGGATATAAATTAGCAGAAAATACAAAAGTAGAAGATACAATTGCTTATTTTGTAAAAAGATATGGAATAACAAATACAGATATAAAAGAAGTAAGAAAAATAATATCAATAAGATATGAAATGTCAACAAAAGGATATAGCAGTACAAAACCTTTAAGTCTTGCAGAAAATGTATCAAGAGAAGTTGTTGCACAAATTAGTGAAAGAAACTCAGATTTCCCGGGAGTTACAATAACAACACAAAGTTCAAGAAAATATAATTATGGAAGTTTAGCATCACATATATTAGGATATATTGGAAAAATAAGTGAAAAGGAATATAATGAAGAACAAGATGTATATGAAAATGATGATTATGTTGGAAGAACTGGAATAGAGTCATTATTTGAAAAATACTTAAGAGGAAAAAAAGGAAAAGAAGAAATAGAAATGACAGTTGATGGAACCGTAACAGGAGAAACTGTAACAGAAGACCCTGAACAAGGCTCAACAGTGGTTTTAACAATAGATTCAAAACTTCAAGAAGTTGCAGAAACAGCACTAAAAAACAACATAGAAAAAATACGAAATGGTGGATTTTCAAATAGATATGATGCAAAAGGTGGATGTGTTGCAGTAATAGATGTACATTCTGGAGAAATTTTAGCAATGGCAAGTTATCCTGATTATGACCCAAATTCTTGGGTTGGTGGAATAAGTGTTGCTGATTACAACAAAATAAAAGAAAATAATGCGTTATTTAATAAAGCAGTATCTGGTTCATATGCACCGGGTTCAATTTTTAAAATGGTAACAGCTTTAGCAGGATTAGAAACAGGAGCAATTTCAACAACAGAAAAGATAAATGATACAGGTATATATACTAAATATAGAGATTATCAACCAAGATGTTGGTACTACAATAGTTATCATAGAGGACATGGGTACTTAAATGTATCTGGAGCAATAGAAAAATCTTGTAACTATTTCTTCTATGAAACAGGAAATAGGATGGGAATAGACACATTAGATAAATATGCAAACTATTTTGGTCTTGGAAGAAAAACTGGAATAGAGCTTCCAAGTGAGACTGCAGGAACTTTAGCATCACCAGAGGCAGCAAAAAAACTAAATGAAACTTGGTCAGCAGGACAAACACTTCAAGCATCAATAGGGCAAAGTTATAATAGTTTTTCACCAATACAACTTGTAAAATACATAGGAATGGTAGCAAATGGCGGAAATAAAATAAACCCAACATTAATAAAAAGAATACTAAATGCAGATGGAACAGAAAGTTCAAAAGCAGAAATAAATCAATATGTAAAAGAAACATTAGGACTACAAGATGACAACTCTGAAAACCTAACATTTTCTGCTGCAAATATTAGTGCAGTATTAGAGGGAATGCGTTCAGTTACAGAAGAGGGAGGAACTGCAAGTAGTATATTTAAAAATTTCAACATAGAAGTTGGAGGAAAAACAGGTTCAGCTGAAGCTGGTTCAAATGTAAATGCATGGTTTGCAGGATTTGCACCATTTAATGACCCCGAAATAGCAGTAGTTGTAATGGTTGAAAATGGTGGACACGGATTTTACACAGCAGAAGTTGCCAGAGAAATAATTGCAGAATATTTTGGAATGAATATAAATTCAAATGAAATACAAGAAGCAAATCAAGCAACAGGATATGTTGAAAAAATAGAGTAAAAGGAGATAATCATGAGAAATTGCATAAATGTAAGTCAAAAGAACAATTTGGTGGTTTTGAAAATACACCCAGAGGCTAAAATAGAAGATATAATACCACAAATAAGAAAAAAAGTTGTTCAATTACAAAAGATATACAAAGAAGAAAAGACACCTATAATGATAACAGGGAAAGTCTTAAAAAATAAAGAAATGGATGAAATTGAGAAAATTATAAATGAAAAACTTGATGTAGAAGTCGATTTTGATATGCCAAAAGAACTTGGACTTCATAATATCAAAAAAACATTTATACAAGAAGTATCTGTATCTGAAACAAAATTCCACAGAGGTTCTTTAAGGTCTGGACAAAAAATAGAAGAAGATGGAAGTATTGTAATAATTGGAGATGTAAATTCAGGCGCAGAAGTTGTTGCAGCTGATAACATAGTTGTTTTAGGAACACTTAGGGGATTGGCTCATGCAGGGGCCAAAGGTAATACTAAAGCAATTATTGCGGCAGGAAAGTTGGATACTGTTCAGCTTCGTATTGCTAACATTGTTAGAGAAATTGATAGGGATGAAGAACCTCTTCATAGGCAGGCTTATGTTTATATTGTTGATGACAAAGTTGTGATTGAATAAATTTTGCTCATTTGGGACCGGTTCTTTTACGAGCAAAAAATGTTCACAAAAGAACCGGTCCCAAACGAACATATTTACTATTTAGCTCAAAAGTAACAATATCAAGCTAATAAAAAGCTCATCATCCTTAACTCCCTCTTGATACAAAAAGAAAATCAAGCAAATCAAAAGAACATCATCAAAATAAAGTTTCAAACCAAATAATTCAAAAAAGTAATTAGAGTTAGAATCCACATCACTTTTTGAATTATTTTTTTTATCCGAAACAGTATTAGGCGCTTTTTGAGTTTCGGAAGAATTATCATTTTTATTATGTAAAGGTTGCTCAAATTTACCGTTATCCGTAGAATTTAATTGATGATTTATGGGCCTTGGATAAGGTCTATTATAGTAATTTCCATAATAATTATTATAAAAAAAAGGATAGCGAAAAATAGGCATTAGTTCCCAGCTCCTTTTTCATTTTTAAAAAAATTAGAAAGTCTAGTTATTTTAAATAAATTAACATATTGGTCTAATTTTTTTTGTTTACTTTCTCTTAAATATGGTTTTAAAGAATATAGCAAATTACTTCTAGGGTCATCTTTTTGATTTAGAGTTTCCATAATAGATTTAAGTTTTAAAATTGTCTCGAAATCAATATTGCTAAAAGAAGAACCATTTTCCTCATGTGCCTGTGAGTTATCCTCGTCATCAGATGAGATCGAACTAGCAGAAGAATTATTTTGAGTATTTGAATTAAGCATGCTTGCCAAATTTCCAATCATTTCAGGAGTTATATTAAGATTGTTTTCATCTTTTTTTTTGTCAGAAACATTTGGAGAATTTGAGTTATTTGAATTATTATTAAGCATGTTTTTAAAGTTATTAAGAATATTTGAAATATTATCTTCTGCCATAAAATTCATCTCCTTTAAGTTCTATTTTGATTACCCTTTTGATTTAAGGCTTGAATTATCCTTTGTTTTTCTTCTGGACTTAGAATTTGATTTAACTGATTAAGACCATTTGATAATTGATTTTTATCCATTTTATTTAACATACCCATTAAATAAGAAATATCAACATTATTCATAAATTTCACCTCTTTATAATTATATTATATGAGCATGAAAAATATGTGTTAATATTACAACAAAATGACATAAAAAGTTACAAAAAATGTAAAAAATCTATTGCAAAAATGACGGAAAAGCTTTATAATATTAAGAGTGGTGCGCTTTTTTACTATTTGTAAAAAAACTGTAACATAAATGTAAAGAAAATTTAATATAACAAGTTAAAAAAATCTATGAAAAAGCTTCCGTAAAGACAAAAACGACAAATTATTGTCTTTAAAGGAAAATCTGAAAATAGTAATATTGACTTGGAAAAAACACTTATATATAATAAATTAAGTATAAAGTGTACGAAAAAAGGGAGGAATTAATATGAACATGACTAAGACAAATTTAATAAACAAAATTTGTGCAATTTTAGTTATATTTGCAATGACAATTTCAGACTTTGCTTTAGTTGGAAAAACAGCAGTAAGCTATGCAATAGACGAAGTAAAGACAAATCATGCAAATGTAGAATTTAAGGCGTATTTCCAAAATGAAAATGGAGATAAAATTGAAAAAGTGGAAGACAATATAGATAAGGAAGAATATCTATATGTAGAAGTGTCTGTAAAAAATGAAGGATATTTTAATGGTGAAATAACTATATCAGATAACAATTTCAACATTAAATCAGACATCTTAAGTCCAGAAATTGCAGAAATAAATGGAAATGTTGTAAAACTAAATCAAATAAATGCTGGAAGTACAGCTAAAATAAAATTAGCTATAGAAGCAAGAAAAGATAGCAACATTCAAGAAAATTTATTAGATGCAAAAACAAAAGTTGAACTAAGTGGACAATATATAAATAGCAAAAATGTAGAAAAAGAAAAATACATAGAAATTAAAGGAACAGACGAAGTAGAAGTAAAATGGAATTCAAGTGAAAATTCAAATGCTGAGCTTGAAACAAAGTTACTAACAAATTCAGTATATGATGTAAATGGAGAAAATAAAAGATTAGTACAAATGTTAGTAAACAGTAAAGTAACAAATAATAATTATCCTATAAAAAATACTGAAATAACATTAAGTGTTCCAGAAAAAGTTGAAGATGTAAAGGTAACATCAAGAAGCACTGGAGCAACAAATAACAATCTTGAATTTAGTGATGCAAACTACGAATATAATAGAGAAAACAAATCATTAACAATAAAAATTGCAAACGAAAATCAAGAAAATATTAGTTGGGAAAAAGATGCCCAAGATTCATTTGTTGTAACATATATATTAAACAAAGATACAAATATTGCTAATGAAGAGATAAATGTAAATAGCAAAATAAAATTATATGATGAAAAAGAAATAACACAAACACAAAATGTTCATATTGAAGAAGAAATAGATGGAATAATAACAAATACGATAGAAAGTAATGAAAATGAAATCTATAAAGGAAAGATCTATACAAAAGAAGAGAGAGATTATATAGAAACAAATAAAGTAAATGTTGATTATATAGAATCAGGAGACAAAATAGAAATAATACAAAAAAAAGCAAAATATTTAGAAAATGATACAGAAAAAGATGCCAATATTTTATATAAAGAAACAAGAATAAAAAAAGATGAATTCCTAAAAATCTTCGGAGAAAATGGAAATATAACAATAAAAAATAGTAATGACATAGTAATAGCAAATATAAACAAAGATACAGAAGCAAATGAAGAAGGAAAGATAGTTATAACATATCCAGAAGAAGAAAAAGAAATAAAATTAGAAACAAGTGAGCCACAAAATATAGGTTCATTAAATATAGAAAATACAAAAACAATAAAAGATGCTGGATATGGAAAAGAAGATATTGCAAAATTAACAGGAATAAAAGAAACAACAACAATAAACAAAAAAGTATCTGAAAAAATAATAGGTTTAAAAGAAACAGAAACAGAAGCAATAGTAAGCTTAGATGTAACAAAAATATCTACAGTAGCAGATAAACAAACAATTACTATAGATGGAACATTACAATCTAATGATGAAAGCAAAGACCTATACAAAAATCCAAAAGTAACTGTAAAACTACCAAAAGAAATTACAGTTAAAACAGCTCAATATGCAGTTCTATATAAAAATGGACTTGAAGTTATAAGTACAAAATCAGAAAAAAATCAAAATGGTGAAAATGAGGTAAGTATCCAATTTAAAGGTGAACAAGAAAAATATGATGCTGCTGGAGGAACAAAAATACGTCTAAAATTAGATATTTCTACAAATAAATTAACACCAAGCAAAACAAGTCAAATAGAAATGATATATACAAACGAAAATAAAAATCAAACAAAAACAGCTAAAGCAGATATAGGATTTGAATCACAATATGGTGTAATGATATATAACCAAATAGTAAATTATAATAGTAACGGAGATACATTAGTAACAGTAGATAAAGAAACAGCTTATGGAGAATTAGACACAAATTCATCTAAAAAAGATGTAACTTTAAATACAGCATTGGTAAACAATTATGGCGAAAACATATCAAATGTTACATTAATAGGAAAAATACCAGCTAGCCAAGATAATGAAAGTTATGTTGCAAAATTAAGAAACATAGAAACAAATAATGAAAAAGCAAAAATATATTATTCTAACAAAACAGATGCACAAGCAAGTGATGAAAGTTGGGGAGAATATAAAGAAGACGCAGTATCATATAAAATTGTTATAGATGAAATGGACAAAGAAGAGGTAATAAAATTTAATATACCTGTTGAAATACCAGAAATCTTAAAATATAACAAAAAGGGAACATTCTCATCTACTGTAAGTTCAGAATATCAAGGAAAGACAGAAACAAATTCATCTAGCATAGTATTATCAACTAAAGCTAGTATGGCTTCAAATTCAACAGAAAAACCTGTAACTCAAGAAACTGAAAAAGGACTAACAACAAAAATAAGTGCTTTTGTTGGAAACAATAGCTTATCAGATAATGACAAAATATATGAAGGTCAAACAATTAGATATAATGTAACAATAACAAATAATACAGGTAAAGATTATGAAAATGTTACTGTAAAGGCAAATCAAAAAAATGGAAATGTGTGGGATAATGTTGAAGAAGAATATACAAACCCATATTTTGATACAAAAACAAAAGAACACTACTATAAACAAACAGAGTCAAACGAAATAAACTTAGGAACAATAGAGAGTCTAAAAAATGGCGAAAGTTATACTTATGAATATGAAGCAACAACATATCAATTAGAAGATGAAAAAATCGATGGAACAGAAACATATGGTACAATATCAGTAGTTTCAAAAGATAATACACTAAATGAATCTATTCAAACAATAAAAAATAACATTGAAGATGCAGAGCTACAAGTTACTATAGAAAATGTTAACTCAAATGAATTAACATTAGTTAGTGGAGGAACAGTAAAAGCAGTTCTTGAAATAAAAAATCTTAAAAATGAAGTTTTAAAAGATGTTGATTTAAAGGTAGCATTATGTAAGGATTTAGGGGAAGATATTAGTGTTTCAGATGAATTAAAAGATAGAGTTAAATATGAAAATTCAACTGTAGATAAAGAAGGAAATAAAATAGTTAATTTTAAAATATCTACAATAAATGAAAATGAAACAATAGAAATAGACCTTAACCCATATACAGATGAAGAACTTAATGGAAAAGATAATTTAGATGTATGGATGTTAGTTGAAGCTACAACAAAAAATGATAACAGTTATCTTTCAAATAAATTAACAAGAAATGTAAAGAAAGTGGGAATAGATGTAACAATTTCACAAAAATGCCAAAAAGAAGATGGAAGTAATATTGATACATCAACAGCTAAATTAAATAATGGAGATTTAGTAAGATTTGTAACAACAATAACAAATAATAGTAGCGAAGATTCAAGTTATGAATTTGAATATAATGTAGACAAGAAGATAGATATAAAATCAGCTAAAATAAAAACAACTTCAAGTCAAAAGGATGTATTAAACGATATATATTACAATGATATGAACGAAGCTGAGCAAGCAATTAAAGCAGGAGAAACATTAACAGTTGAAATTGAGGGAATTGTAGATACATTAAATGTAGATTCAATAACAAATAAAATGAGGGTAACTGGAGAAGAAGTTAGAAGATCAAAAGAAGATAGTTTAACAATAAATGTAAACAAAACAGATGATACTCCTAATATAAATCCTACTCCAGATGTAGATCCAGATGATCCAAGCAATCCGGATAGTCCAAATAACACACCTGATGAAACAGTGCCATATACAATATCAGGAGTAGCGTGGTTAGATGGTAATAAAGATGGTAGAAGAGCAACTAGTGAAGAAACAAAATCAGATATTGAGGTAAGTGCTATAAATTCTGAAAATGGAGAAGTTGTAGCAACTACAAAAACAGGAACTGATGGAACTTACAAATTAGAACTAGCAAAAGGAAAATATATAGTTGTTTTCAAATATGATAACAATATATACACAACAACTATCTATCAGGCAACAGATGCAAATAGTACAGAAAATTCAGATGCAATAGAAAGAGAAATAAATATTGGGGGAAATACTATTACAGCGGGAGCAACTGATACAATAACATTAGATGATAATATATCTAACATAGATATAGGATTAATTACAAGAAGTACATTTGATTTAAGCATTAAAAAATATGTAAGTAAGATAACAGTTACAAATAATTCAAAAACACAGACTTATGAGCAAAAAGATAATACAACATTAGCAAAAGCAGAAATAAAAGCTAAAAACTTAGAAGGATCACTTGTAGTTATTGAGTACAAAATAGCAGTAACAAATGTTGGAGAGGTTGCAGGATATGCAAGAAACATAGTTGATTATATGCCAGCAACATTAAACTTTAACTCAAGTATGAATTCAGACTGGTATATGTCTGGTAATAATTTGTACAATACAAGTTTAGCAAACACAAAAATTGAACCAGGAGAAACAAAAGAACTTACTTTAGTATTAACAAAGACAATGTCAAATACAAATACAGGTTTAGTAAACAATAAAGCAGAAATAACAGAAAGTTCAAATGAACTAGGAATAAAAGATAAAACCAACGACCAAGGTTCAGCAAATGTAATCATAAGTGTAAGCACAGGAGCATTAGTTAATTATATTGCAACAACAATATTTACACTAATTGTTTTAGCAGGACTTGCATATTTGGTTAATAAAAAATATCTTAGTAGGAAAATATAGATGGGGGTGAAATTGAGAATGAAATTAAATAAAAAAGTAACGATGAGTTTTATAATCTATATTTTAGCACTTGTGATAATTGCATTGTTGATCAAAGGTGTATACGCATGGCATGAATATCAAGGGGTATATTTTATGACTGATGATGAATTTTATTATTGGCCTATTAATGATTTACTTGGAAAAAAGCTATATGATGATCTAAATGACACGACCACTGTATGGGGAACTATGTATCAACGTGGGCAGCTAGCATGTTTTTGGCATAAAGAAAGTCCTGAAAAACAAGGACTAAATAACAAGATTCACTCAGTATTTGATATATGGTTTGATAATGATCGTGGATGTTTGATATTAAAATCAGTTATAAATGATGGAGCAGGAACTTCTAAAACAACTTATGCTGATGAAAGTTCTCTTGTTGGTAAATTTGCTGCAGAAGTATCACAAAAAGAGAATGCATATTATGTTCAACATACATTATATGACATTATACAAGCTGGTATAGTTGTAAATGAAAGTGCTATTGGAAATCAAATAAAATGGACTCCAAATTCTAAACATCCAAATGTAAAAAATCCAGCACCAGCTGATAAAATAGCTAAATATAGTAATTTTAGAAAGTTAGTAAAACAAGATACTAGCAATATACAAGAAACAGGAAGCGAAGTATCTATAAATGGTAAATCATACACTATAATGGGGCCATTTAAAATGAAATTTGGTGGAGAAGGAATAGAAAGTGTTACTGCAAGTAATGCGACATGGACAAATGGAAATAGAGATCAAATTTATTGGTCAACATCAGGTTCTACATCATCAGGAGATTGGAAGAATGACTTTAATGAAGCTACATCAGGAGCATTTACATTAAATGAAAGAAACTTCTATTTGGCAGTAGAGACATCTAAGTTAGTCGGAGATGGAAATTATGAAGTAAAAATAAAACAAAATACATTTACATACTATAGTTCAAGAACTGTTGTATGTACAGGAAACAGATTACAACAAGTTGGAGCTTACTTCTATGGAAAAACTCCTAATACTGTAAATGCCGAAATTTCATGGACATTAACAAGAAAATCGTTTGTAAACTTAAAAATAGTTAAGAAAGATGCAACAAATAGCATGAGCCTATCAGGTGCAAAATTCAAAATTTATGGTGTACTAAAAAATGGTACAAAAGGATGGGTATCAGGAGATGCTAATGGAGATAAAACATATGGAACAAATGCATGGGAATATGCAGATTCAACAAACATAACAAAACTTAAACAAGGAACATATTATATATATGAAACAAAAGCACCAGAAGGATATGATATAACAAAACAATCTGGATATCATCAATCAGCTGAAGGTTCAGGCTCGCTATCTGGAGATTGGGCTTATATTGGCTCACAAGCAATGAACTCATATAAACCAAATGGTGGAGTATATGAAGTTACTGCATACAATAAGAAAATAGTAAGTGGAATTGAAGGAACTGTTTGGGTAGATGAACCAGATACTAAACAAAATGCAACAGATAATGTATACAAAGAATCAACAAACGACTTCTTAAAAGAAGGAATAACAGTAAACTTATATGATGGAAACAATACATTACTTGCAACAACAACGACTGATGCATCAGGAAAATACAAATTTACAACAAAAAATGCACAATCTTATACAAATGCTGATAAAAATATTTATTATTGGGATTTAACAAGTGCATATGTAGAATTTGTTTACAATAACAAAACAACATATAATGAAGATGGAACTGTAAAAGACCATGGATATGTGACAGTAGATCCTTTTGTAGGAACAGATGCAAAAGTAAACTCAAAAGCACAGGAATTTACAATAACTACAGAAAAATTGAATGATAATAATTTAACAGGAACAGAAGGAGCAAATCCAGGTAAAGCAGTTACCAAAAGAGGAGCTACACAATTAGAAAATAGTGCATTAGTAAGTAAAAATAAGGAAATTATCAATAAGATAAATAATGGAACAGCTTCAGAAACAGACTTAAAAGATATACCATTAGCATGTTATTATGATAATTCAAATTACAAAGTATCAAATATCAATCTTGGTTTATTAGAACAATATGACCCAGATTACAGTGTCGATGAAAACTTAGCATATGTTAAAGTAAGAATGAAGGGATACACATATACATATAAATATGGAGATGCCCCTGCAACAACATCAACAAATGTACCAACAATTAATGAACAAAATTCAGCAAAAACATTTACAGGTAAAATATATCCAACAGATATAGCTTACAATGTAGCAAATGAAACTGATGAATTACAAGTATATGTTGTATACAGTATAGATGTAAAAAATCTTGAAACAATGAATGTAGATAATATATATTCAGAAAGAAAATTATATCTAGATTCATTAGTAAATACTTATGATACAAATAGATATGAGTTATGCAACAATGAAAATAACTCAGATAAAGCAGATTTTGCATTATGGTCAAATGATGGAAACGGAAAAGCAAGATATGATTTATCTAATGAAAATAGTGTTTACAAAAACGGAATGAATCAACAAGAAACAACCAGATCTTATATTCAATTCAAGATAAAACAAGATGCATTAAAGAAAATTCTTGAAAAAGGCTTAAATGCCGAAGATATAGAAAATGCACCATCAGTTGCAACTACATCAGGATATCATGAATTCTTAAGAACAGATAATGCTTGGACACATAACAATGATGTTAGAGCATTTAATGGAGCAAAAGGAACTTCAGAATATCCAACAGTAAATGGAAATCAAAAGAAATACTATGTACACAAAACTATAAATAAATCTCGTTCTTCTGCTGACCTATATTTAAAATTATCACTAGGAGACCCAAGAAAAGTTTCAGGAACAGTATTTGAAGATACAAAAACAGCAGAAAGTGAAAATAACAATACAAGCCTAGGAAATGGTATTTTAGATGAAGGAGAAGCAAATAGAGCACAAGATGTAACAGTTGAATTATTAGATGCTGATAGAACAACAGTTACAAAACTATACAAAGAAAATGATGGTAGAATTGTTTACAACCCAGATGGAAGTTTACCAGATGCAAAAGTTACTACACAAGTAGGTGGAACTTACGAATTTGTTGGTGTTGTACCAGGATATTATTACGTAAGATTTACTTATGGTGATGGTACACAAAAAATGATGCCAGCAGGAAGTGCGATAAAATCAAATGATTATAAATCAACAATAATCAATACTGAAGAAAATGGAGCTGGAAGCACAATTAAAAATGCAATGGAGGCCAAAGCAGAAGAATTAAATGCAGTAAGAGAAACAATACCAACAAATCAAACAGAAGCTCAAAAGAAACTAGTTGAATGGTATAAATACTTAAATAGTAACAACTATTCTGCAGCAGTAGATGATTTAGCACAAAGACAATTGATAGAAAAATATCAATACAAAGACAACGGAAAAGTATATGACGAATCAGGAAATGAAGTAACAAATTATCCTACAAATATAAGTGCATATACACCTATGGCAGGTATTTCAATTGAAAATGACGTAAATACTTCAACAGATGATGGAGATTCACATAAATCAAATTATGACAGATTTAATTTTGGTATAATCGAACAACCTAAAACAGAAATTTCACTAGATAAAAAGATTACAAATATTAAATTTACAACACAAACAGGAACAACTTTAGTATCTGCTAATCCAACAGATAAATCTGCAGAATATATTACAGCACTAGATAAAATTACTGGAGGAAGCAAGTATGCTAAAATGGAAATGGATCAAAATATGATTTATGGTTCAGAACTTGCAACAACTTATGAAATAGTTGTATCAAACGAGTCAAATAAAGACTATATTGAAGATGAAGGTTCAGACGAATTTGGAAAATATTACTACTATGGAGAAATTTCAAGTACAGCAAAACTAAAGAAAGTAACTGTACAAGAAATTGTAGACCAATTAGATAAAAAATACAATTTCGATTCAAAACAAGAATCTTCAACAGCAGAAGTAAAATACTCTGACGGAGGAACAGAACAAACATCAATAGCAATTTCAAAATATAATCCAGATGGAACTACAGAAACATCAAACAGTATAAGGATGACAGGATGGAAATCATTCGAGACAGGTTCAACAGAAACAATGAGTTATACAGTAACATCATTATTATCAGCTGATACCGATACAGCTTATGAAAACAAGGCAAGAATAACAACTATAACAATAGATAAGTTAAGTACATTAAAATCAGACTTTAGTTGGGAAAGAGCACAAGATTCAACAACATTAACAATAACACCACCAACTGGTAGTGATAAGAACTTAACATATTGGATAGCTGGAACTGTAGGATTAATAGTAATTGCTGGAGGAATTATATTCTTAAAGAAAAAAGTTCTAAAAAAATAATAAAATTATAGAAGCTAATTATCTATAATAAAGGCTAAATGCTAATATTTGAGGCGGAAGAATGTGAAGTTTTTCCGCCTCAATATTTTTGCCTAAAAAAACAAAGTGAAAATACTTGAATTTATAAGATATATATTGTATTATTAATAAAGTAACAATTCATAATGAAAAGAGGAAATAATATGAGGAAAAAAATTTTAACAATAATAATATTATTAATAATAATTGTGGCAAGTATATTTACATTTAAATTTTTTAATACAAAAAAGTATGAATATGAAATTGAAAAAGTAAATGAATATAATTATTATGTTTTTGTAGATGCAGAAAAATATGGAGTTATAGATAAAGAAGGAAATATTATTATAGAAGCTAAATTTGAAAATATAGTAATACCCAATCCACAAAAAGATACATTTATATGCTATAAAACAGACAATGAAGCAGAAGTATTAGATGCTAAAAAAGAAGCAAAATTTACCGAATATGAGAGTGTAGAACCAATAAAATTAAAAAGCGTAGCGAGCACATTATCATTTGAAAAAAACACATTAGTATATAAGCAAGATGGAAAATATGGATTACTTAATTTTGATGGAAAAAAATTAACAAAAAATGTATATGATTCAATAGAAAATTTAGCACCAACAGAAGGAAAATATATAGTTTCACAAAATCAAAAATATGGTGTAATCGATTTAAAAGGAAACACTATTGTAAAACCAGAATATGATAAAATATCATCAGATGGATATTATACAGAAAAAGACCAATACAAAAAATCAGGTTTTATAGTTTCTGTAAAGACAGATGATGGATATAGATGTGGATACATTTCGTATATAGGAAAATCAATACTTGATACAAAATATAATGAGATTGAAAGAATAACAAAAGAAGACGAAAAAAATGTATATTTAATAGCATCAGAAAATGGAAAAAATGGATTATATAAAAACTCTAAAAGCATTATTCAAAATGAATATCAATCAATATCTTATGATGACAATGATGTATTAATATTACAAAAAAATAAAAAATATGGTGTAGCAAAGCTAGACGGAAAGATAATAATTCCGATAGAGCAAGATACTATCGAATCTAAGGGAATATATTTATATGTTAAGTCATCAAATAACAATAAAGTATATGATAATCAAGGAAATGTAATTGATATAAATTACAATAGAACAATTTATAAAACAGAAAATGATGATTATAAAATCTCAACAATATTAAATAATAATATAATGTATTATGGAATATTGGACAAAAATGGAAACAAATTGGTGGATGAAAAATATAGATATATAGAATATCTGTATCAAAATTACTTTGTTGCTACAAATGATGACGGAGATCTTGGCGTAATTAATAGTAATGGAAAAGAAGTTTTAGAGATGAAATATAGTTCATTACAAAAAATAAAAGGTAAAAATATAGTTCAAGCAGTTGAAAAAGGCGGAAATACAAGTGAGTTTTATTCTTTGGATATGAAAAAAACATTAACAGCCAATATGCCAAATATTCAAGTACAGGATGACCATATTGTAGTAGTAAGTGATTGCAAGAAAGATTACTTAGATAATGATGGAAATTTAATACAAGATATTTCAGGATTGAAAAAGGAAAGCTATCCTGATACAATTGGAGATTACAATAAAGTACAAGTAACTGTTGAGAATGTATATTATGTGAAGAAATAGGAAATATTAAGAGAAGTAGCAAGAGTTGTAGAAATGATTGCTACTTTTTTCGATTTTGAAATAGGGATGGTTCCTTTTTCAAAAAGGAACCGTCCCCATTTCAAAAAAAGGAGGTAAACTATGAAATTAGGTCTAGCTCTATCAGGAGGAGGCATAAGAGGTGCAGTACACATTGGGGTATTAAAAGCATTTGAGGAAAACAATATAAAAGTAGATGTAATAGGAGGAACAAGCTCAGGAAGCCTAGTTGCAGCACTATATGCAATGGGGTATACTCCAATACATATATATGAACTATTTAAAAGATATGGAAAAACAATAACAAGTATGGGGGCAGGTTCAATAATAAATGGAGTAGGAGGGTATATAGTAAACAAAAAATTTAATATATCTGGAATAAATGATGGAAATGCAATTGAAGAATTATATAATGAATTTGCAAGTAGAAAAAATATACACAAAATGTCAGACATGAAAATGCCAATAGTTATACCAACAATTGACATAAAAGATGGAAAAGAATATGTGTTTACTTCGAAAAAATCTCATAATAAAAGCTATGGAAAATATATAACAGATATACCGGTTGGTGCAGCAGTAAGAGCAAGTAGTAGCTTTCCCGGGGTATTTTGTCCTTATGAGTATAAAAATCATATATTTTTAGATGGAGGAACAATTGATAATATTCCTGTAAAAGAAGTAGTCAAATTTGGCGCAGATAAAGTAATTACAGTAAATTTTGAGCCGATACAGATTACAGGTAACAGCAATGTTATGGATATTGTATTAAGAACCATAGATATTATGGGAAACAAGATAATAGAAAATGATGTAGAAAAAAGTGATTTTATATTAACAATTCCAACTGATGATGAAATTGGTTTTTTAGATAGTAACCAAATTGAAAAATGTTATAAATGTGGTTATAAGACAGCAATGGAGAAAATGGAAGAAATTCACAAAATTTTATCTAAATAATATAATAAAATAGACTTAAGAATAGAATTTGAAGGAGGGAAAGTTTATTTTATGAATACATATTATTTTGATAATGGAGCTACTACAAAGGTAAAACCAGAGGTAGTAGAAGAAATGCTACCATATTTTAGTGAACATTATGGAAATCCATCATCAGTGTATGGGATTGCAAGAGATGCCAAAAAAGCAATTGAAGAGGCAAGAGAAAAAGTGGCTAAATTAATTGGTGCAAAAAAGCAAGAAATTTATTTTATGGGATGTGGATCAGAAGCAGATAATACTGCAATAAAGGGAATAGCATATGCAAATAAAAGAAATGGAAATCATATAATTACAACAAAAATAGAACATCATGCTGTTTTAGAAAGTTGCGAATTTTTAGAAAAACAAGGATTTGAAGTTACATATTTAAATGTAGATAATCAGGGCTTTGTAGATTTAAATGAATTAAGAAAAAGTATAACAGACAAAACAATTTTAATAAGTATAATGTTTGCCAATAATGAAATAGGTACAATTGAACCAATAGAGGATATTGCTAAAATTGCAAAAGAAAGAAATATAATTTTCCATACAGATGCGGTTCAAGCAGTTCGGAAATGTAAAGATTAATGTACATGACATGGGAATTGATATGCTTTCTTTATCTGGGCATAAATTCCATGGACCTAAAGGTATTGGGGCTTTGTATGTTAGAGAAAATATAAATTTTGAAAAAATTATGAATGGTGGTCATCAAGAAAAAGACAAAAGAGCTGGAACAGAAAATGTGACTGGAATTGTAGGTATTGGAAAAGCTGCTGAACTTGCAAATATTGGAATAGATGAACATATTAGTAAAATGAAAGAACTTAAAAATTATTATGTAGAAGAGGTACAAAAAAGAATACCTAATATTAGAATAAATGGTGCAGTAAATGCTAGACTTCCGGGAAATAGTAATATTTCCTTTGAGGGGATTAACGGAAATGACTTGCTTTTGGAACTTGATAATGTTGGCATTTGTGCTTCTAGTGGCTCTGCGTGTAATTCAAAAGACCCGGCTCCCTCTCATGTTTTGAGTGCTATTGGTTTAAGCGAAGATTTGATTAGAGGAGCTTTGAGAGTTACTTTTGGGGAGTTTAATACATTAGAGGAAGTCGAGTTTTTGGTAGAAAATTTGGAAAAGTGTGTAAAAAAACTTAGAAAGTAAAAATAGAAAAACGTGATTTCACCACGAATTTAGAAACTAAAAATGTGGTGGAATCACGTTTTTGGAAAATGTAATACAACATGGATAAAAAATAAAAAAAGGAAAATACTAAAAGTATCCAAAAATCCCTGTCCCCAAAAGGGAGAAGGAGGCAAAATGAAACTAAAACAATTCATAATCCAATCAATAGAAACTATCCTAGGTTCATTCATAATGGCACTTGCAGTATCCTTATTTTTACTTCCAAACGAACTATCCTCAGGAGGTTTCTCTGGAATAGCAACAATAATATACTACATTTTCAAAGTCCCAATGGGAACAACAATACTAGCTCTAAACATACCACTATTTTTACTTGCAACAGTAAAAATAGGAAGGAAATTCTTAGAAAAATCAATAATAGGAACAATAAGTCTATCAATTTTTATAGACATACTAGACAGATTTGAACCTCTAACACATGACAAAATATTAGCATGCGTATATGGCGGAATACTAACTCGGACTGGGAACAGCATTAATTTTAAGAGCACACTCATCTACAGGAGGTTCGGATTTAGCAGGGCTTTTAATAAAAGAGTACAAGCCTACATTTAGGACAGGCAATTTAATAACGATGATAGATTTTGGAATAGTTTTATTAAATGTGATTTTTTTAGGAAAAATAGAAATTGGCTTATATTCTGCTATTGCTATATATTTGATGGGAAAAGTTATTGATGTATTATTTGAGGGGATATATTTTACAAAATTACTATTTATAATATCAGATAAAAATAAAGAGATATCTAGGTTTATTGAAAATAATATAAAAAGGGGAGTTACTGGAATTTATGGAAAAGGAATGTATACAAATTGTGAGAAACTTGTTTTGATGTGTGCTATTGGAAGAAACGATTTGGCAGAGATAAAAACACAAATAAAAAAAATTGACCCTAGGGCTTTTTTAATTATTACGAATTCGAGAGAAGTTTTGGGAGTTGGGTTTAAGGAAAAATAATATTAAAAATATGTTGACAAAATATACCTTATAAGATATAATATGAATGGGGCAGGAAATGGAGTAGATAATGTACGAAATAGAATTCTATGAAGATAGAAACCAAAAAGGCGAAGTATATGAATATATTAAAAGCCTACAAAATAAACATAGTAAAGAGAGTAAACAAAAATTAAAAAAGATAACATTGTATATAGACTTACTATCGGAGTATGGATTAATGCTCACAGAGCCTTATATTAAAAAGATAAGTGATGAAATATGGGAACTAAGACCATTGAGAGATAGAATACTTTTTGCAAGCTGGCATAATAACAAATTTGTGTTGTTAACTATATTCATGAAGAAAACTCAAAAGACACCAAGACGCGAAATCGAAAGAGCTAAAAAATTATTAGAAGATTATAAAAAAAGGAGTGAGGAAGATGAGTAAATTTAAAAATTGGAAAGATGTAAAAAAGGAAATTGAAAAAGACTTCACAAAAGAAGATTTAGAAGAAATAGAGTCTGAAAAAGAAATAATAAGAGAAACAATAAAGGCAAGAAAATCAGCAAATTTAACACAACAAGAATTAAGTGAACTATCAGGAATAGTTCAACCATCAATAGCCAAAATTGAAAATTTTGTCAGAACTCCCCAATATACAACTTTAATGAGATTACTTAGACCAATGGGATATACGATAAAGGTGGTACCATTAGATGAAAATAAAAAAGAAATATTAAAACAAAAATAAGCTGAAAGTATATTTTCAGCTTATTTTCAATAATAAAAAAATCTCCTCCAGAAAAATTGACAACCCCAAACTTTTATAGTAGAATAAACTTGAAAAATTATAATAATTGGAGGAACAAAATGAGCAAAGGTAGAAGATATGACAGTGAAGCCAAACTAAACTACAAAAAGGTATTTGCAGTTATAATAGCATTTATTGTAATAATAATAGCAATAATTGCGGTAAGAAAATTATTAACAAAAGCAAAAAACACAAAAACACTAGAGAAAACAGATTACTTTGCACTATACAGTGAAAACAAATGGGGAATAGTTGACTCAAAGGGAGAAACAATAGTAAACCCAATGTATCAAGAAATGCCAATAATAATAGACAAAAGTAAAGATATATTTTTATGTACATATGATATAAACGAAGAAGATGGAACATACAAAACAAAAGCCATAAATAGCAAAAATGAGGAAATACTAACAAATTATGAAAAAATAGAAGCATTAGAAAATCATGATGAATCAGAAAATTTATGGTACGAAAAAAATGTCCTAAAAGTTCAAAAAGATGGAAAATGGGGACTAATAGACTTAGATGGAAAAGAGCTAGCAGCTACAATATATGACAACATAGAAACACTAACAGGTATAGAAAATAGCATAATAGTAGAAAAAGACGGTAAAAAAGGACTTTTAAATGACAAAGGAAGTAAAATAATAGATACAGAATATTTAGACATCCAAAGTTTTGGAGATGATTACAAAAATGGATATATAACAGTAAATTCAGAAAATAAATATGGAATAATAAGTTTTTCTGGAGAAACAATATTAGAAAATAATTATGAAAAAATAGAAAACATATATGGAGAAAAATACTTTGTAACAAAAGAAAATGGAAAACAAATATTAATTGATAAGCAAGGAAACAAAATATTATCAGATGGATTCGACGAAATAAAACAAATCACAAACTCAGGAATTATATACAAAAAACAAAACAAATATGGTTTAATGGAATTTGATGGAAATGTAAAAATTGCTCCGGAATATGAAGATCTAAAAGAAATTAATACAGATATATATTCAGCAAAAAAAGACGGAAAAATGGGAATGATAGACCAAGACAAAAATGAAAAATTATCATTTGAATATAAAGATATAAAATACAATAAAAAAGCAGGAATATATATAACAGAAGATGAAAACTATAACTCAAAAATATTAAACTCAAACTTTGAAACAAAAATAGAAGGAATCCTATCAGAAATTAACACAGATGATGGATACATGAAAATAAAACAAGGCGAAGAATACAAATACTATAACTTCAAATTTGAGGAAAAAGAAGTAAAAGATGTACTACCATCAAATAACCTATTTTTAAGCAAAAAAGATGGAAAATACGGCTATGTAGATTCAAAAGGAAATAAAGTTGTAGACTACATATATGATGATGCAAGAGAACAAAATGAATATGGATATTCAGCTATAAAAAAAGACGGAGTTTGGGGAGCAATAGATAAAGAGGGAAATACTGTTGTAGAACCAATATACAATTTAGACAACAATTTAGTCGTAGACTTTATTGGAAAATGGCACTTAGGACAAGATTTAAATATGAATTACTACTGTGATAAATAAATTTTTTATTGGGATCGTTTCTTTTCGCGAAATGATACGGTCCCAATGCGAAAAAAGGAGAAAAATAAATGGAGCTAAAGACGAGATATCAATATACATACTTTATACACACTTTCACAATGAAAGAAAATAAATATACCAAATATATACTAAAATTATTAAAAGACCAAAGATTTAAACTAAGAATATTTCAAAAAGAAAAAGACTTAGAAATATACACTCATTTCTTACCAAGAATAAAAGATTTTCTATTTAAAACATTTGAATTAGAAGATAGAAACAAAAAGACAAAATTTGATGAATTACCAATAGAAACAAGAGCGGCAGTTTTAAGTAGATATCCAAGTGTAACATTTGAATATGAGTTAGGGCAGGATATTCAGGGGAAAACGGTAGATGAAAATAGTATATTTTTCAAAATACAAAAAATAGGAGTAGTTTTATTTAATACTGGAATTTGTTTTTTATATTTAAAAACAAACATAGAAGGAAACGAAGAGTTTTCAGATGTTTTAAATTTTAACTATAAATTTAGAGACATTAACCAAGAGGGGAATAACCTTAAAAATTATGAAAATATAAGAGTTCAAGCAGATTCTTTTGAGAATATAGAAGCGATACAAGATTTTATAAGTAAAATTACAGGACCTAATATAGAGTCATTAAAATTAAATTTAGATATTGAAAGATTTTATACATATTCTTATACATGTATAAAACAAGATGCATGGAATGTAAGTAGTTCATTTGATAATATTAAAAACGAATTTTTAAAATATGTAAATATATTATCAAATGATAGTAACACAAATTCTGTAATGTGCGAAAATTCGAAAGTTATTGGGCTTTCTAAGTATGCAAAAGTTGGAATTTCTAAGCTTGGTGTAAATCTTTTAAGCTCAGATTGTGATATAAATAATTATACAGTTTTACCAGCTGAATATGAAAATCAATATTTTTATACATATATACTTTCTTTGTATTTAAAGGTTTATTTGAAAAAGTTAAATTATGAATTCAAAGAGGGAAAAGAGATTGAAATTACTAGAAAAAAATTTATAGATTTTACCAAAAAATTATGGATACAAGAAATCACATCAGATGATATGGGAAGCTTGTATTATACTTATATTAAGGATGTTTTAGAAATTGAAAAATTGTATAACGATGTAAAAAATAAATATAATATTTTATATAGTGAATTAAAGATTGAAAAAAATGAGAAATTAACTGGCCTTATTGTGCTAGTTTTGGTGGCAACATTGGTGTTTAATATTATTAATTTGATAATTAGCTTAAATTGATGGGAAAGGAAATTTACTCCTTTCTCTTTTTTGAAAATTAACCAATAAAACTCTTGAAAATGTACCAACAAAAACCTTGAAAATCGTCCAATAAAATTCTTGAAAATTAACCAATGGTATAGTATAATACATATTGTAAAATGAAAGGTAAAAATATGAAAGTTAAATGTGGAGTAGATATAATAGAAATAAGTAGAATACAAGATAGTATAGAAAAATTAGGAGATGCGTTTTTAAACAAAGTATATACCAAAAAAGAAATAGAATACTGTGAAAGCAAGGGAAAAAACAAATATCAACACTATGCAGCCAGATTTGCAGTAAAAGAAGCAGCTTTTAAAGCAGTATCTGAAGGTGTAGAAGATAAATTTGCTATATCATGGAAAGATGTAGAAACTGTAAATGACGAACAGGGAAGACCTAAGACAGAAATATTATTTCTAAAAGATAAAAAAGTAGAAAATGTAGATGTAAGCATATCACATTGTAAAGATTATGCGGTAGCTAATGTGACAGTTTTGTATAAATAGTTTTATGGGCAGATGGACAAATACAACCGTGATAAGGAAGAAAGGATATGATGAGCGAAAATGGAATACTTTGATACACATATGCACCTAGATGATGAAAAATTTGATGAAGATAGAGAACAGGTAGTTCAGAAAATGCAAAATGAAGGTGTGGCAAAATGTATAAATATGGGGTGTAATATAGAAACATCAAAAAAAGCAATAGAACTATCAAAAAAATATGACTTCATATATTCTGCAGTTGGAATTCATCCAGAAGAGATTCCACAAAAAGAGGAAGAACTGTGGAAAAGTATAGAAAAAATTGAAGAATTAGCATTATCAAACGAAAAAAATGTAGCAATTGGTGAAATTGGGTTAGATTATTATTGGAGAAATGATAATAAAGAAATTCAAAAAGAAGCATTTATAAAGCAAATTGAATTAGCTAACAAATTAAATTTGCCAATATCAATACATTCAAGAGAAGCAATAGACGATACAATAGAAATAATAAGAAAATACAAGCTAAAAAAATCAGGAGTATTACATTGTTGTCCATTTAATCCAGAGCTTGTAAGACACGGATTGGAAGCAGGTTTGTATATTGCATTTGGCGGAACATGTACATTTAAAAGTTCAAAAAATGCACCTAAAATAGTAGAAATGGTGCCAATGGATAGAATGCTTATAGAAACAGATTCACCTTACTTAGCACCAGAGCCTGTAAGGGGAACAAGAAATGATTCAAGCAATTTAAAATATATAGTTCAAAAATTAGCAGAATTTAAGGGAGAAGAGCTAGATGTAATTGCAAAGGCAACTTTTGAAAATGCAACCAAATTATTTTTAGAAAATAAATAAAAGGAGATGAATAAAATGCTAGAAGTAAAAAGAGATGATTTTGATGAAAATTTAGAGGACATAATGAACAGTATAAACGGAATTTTAAACAAAACAGGAAAAGGCTATGAAACAACAGAAGAGAACGAAGAAGAGAAAAATAAATAATTTTAGAAAGAGGGATTTAAAATGTTAAAAGAAGAATTAATGCAAGATTTAAAAGATGCAATGAAAGAAAAAAATACAATAAAAAAGGACACTGTTCAAATGGTAAGAGCAGCTATTTTACAAATTGAAAAAGATAAGGGAATAGAAGTTGATGACAATAAAATAATTGAAATTATTGCTAAAGAGGTTAAGGGTAAAAAAGATGCTTTAGTAGAATTTGAAAAAGGCGGAAGAGATGATTTAATAGAACAAACAAATAAGGAAATTGAGGTTTTGGAAAAATATTTGCCAAAACAATTGAATAAAGATGAAATTACGAAAATTGTTAAAGACGTTATAGCTTCTCTTGGTGCTAGTTCAATGAAGGATATGGGACCTGTTATGAAAGAGGCTAAGGCTAAGATTGGGGCAGCAGCTGATGGTAGAGCTATTAATGAGGTTGTAAAAGAGTTGTTAGGATAATTTTTTCGCATTGGGACCGTTTCTTTTCGCGAAATGAAACGGTCCCAATGGAAAAAGAAACGGTCTTTATGAGAAAAAATGAATAAAATTGCATAAATAATAATAAAGTCTAATAGAGGTGAAAATATGGATATAATAAAAACCACACTATTAGGCTTATTTTTTGGTACATTTGGAACAACGCTTGGAGGAATAATAGGATGTTTCTTCAAAAATGTATCAAATAAATTTTTAAGTTTTATACTATCATTTGCATCAGGCTTGATGATGTCAATAATATGTTTCGATTTAATACCAGAAGCACTAGGAATTGCCAATATAATAATTGTGATAATAGGAATCATTTTTGGAATAATTTCAATGATATTTTGTGATTTATTGGTAAGTAAGAAATTTAATCAAAAAAGAGAAATACAAACAAATAATTTATTAAAAACAGGAATTATAGTAAGTATAGGTTTAGCTATACACAATTTCCCAGAGGGATTAGCCATTGGCTCTGGTTTTGAAGCATCAACAAAATTGGGAATTGGTTTAGCAATAGCAATTTGCTTGCATGATATACCAGAAGGAATATCAATGGCAGTTCCTATGAAAAACGGAGGAATGCCAATATGGAAAGTTATTTTTTATGTAATACTATCAGGAATTACAACCGGAATAGGAGCTTTCTTTGGAGCAATAATTGGAAGCATTTCTGAAACTATCATCTCAATAAATTTAAGCTTTGCAGCTGGAGCTATGCTTTATATAGTTTCAGGAGAACTAATTCCAGAATCTAATAAACTTTATAAAGGAAGAATAAGTGCTGTTCGGAAATATGATGGGGTTTCTTATCGGAATTTTAGCGACTAAAATTTAATTTTCATATTGTTTGCGAAATTTAATGTTGCAAACAAAATTTTGTAAACTATTGACAAGGAAAAACAAAAAATATATAATACAAAATGTCCGAATGGGACCGGTTCTTTAAAGAACATGTTCACAAAAGAACCGGTCCAAAAAGAACAAAAAAGGAGAAAAATAAATGCAAGAAATATTAAAAGGATTAAATGATAAACAATACGAAGCAGTAGTAAATACAGATGGACCAGTGTTAGTAATAGCAGGAGCTGGAAGTGGAAAAACAAAAGTATTAACACACAAAATAGCATATTTAATACAAGAAAAGAATGTGTTACCATGGAATATACTAGCAATAACATTTACAAACAAAGCTGCAAATGAAATGAAAGAAAGAATAGCAGGGCTAGTTGGAGAAACAGCAAAAGACATATGGATGGGCACATTTCACTCAATATGTGTAAGAATACTTAGAAAACATATAGACCAAATAGGATATGATAGTTCATTTATAATATTTGATACATCTGACCAAAAATCACTAATAAAAAAATGTTTAAAAGAATTAAATATAGATGACAAGCAATTTTCGGAAAAATCTGTACAAGCAGAAATAAGCAATGCTAAAAATGACATGTTAGAGCCGGGGGAATATGCGTTTAAGGTACATGGAGATTTTAGAAGAGAAAGGATAGCAACAGTTTATGAACTATATCAAAAAAGACTAAAAGAAAATAATGCGATAGATTTTGACGATATAATCAATTTCACAATAAAAATATTTAGTGAAAAGCCAGAAATAGCAAATTACTATTCATCAAAATTTAGATATGTATTAGTAGACGAATATCAAGATACAAACAAATCTCAATTTACACTTGTAAAAATGCTTGCAGAAGTAAATCAAAATATTACAGTAGTTGGAGATAATGACCAAGGAATATACTCATTTAGAGGAGCAGACATATCAAACATATTAAATTTTGAAAAAGACTTCAAAAACACAAAAATAATAAAACTAGAGCAAAACTATAGATGTACAGGAAATATCCTAAAAGCTGCAAATGCCATAATAAAAAATAATGAAACAAAATATGATAAAAAATTATGGACACAAAATGGAGAGGGGTCTTTACCTAAGGTGTATTCAGCTGATAACGAATATGATGAAGCATCATTTATTGTAGAGCAAATTTCAAGACTAAAAAGAGAAGAAAATTACAAATATTCAGATTTTGCAGTCCTATATAGAATGAATACACAATCAAGAGCAATAGAAGATATTTTAAGAAGAGAAGCTATTCCGTACAAAATGGTAGGAGGGTTAAAATTCTATGAAAGAAAAGAAATTAAAGATATCATTTCATACTTAAGATTAGCACAAAACCCATCAGATAATTTGAGTTTAACAAGGGTAATAAATGAACCTAAAAGAGGAATAGGAAAAACAAGTTTAGACCAAGTAGAACAAATGGCAAATCTTCATGAAACATCTATGTTTGAAGTAATAAAAGATGCAAATTTATATGGATTAAATAGAGTTTACTTAAAATCTAGGGAATTTGTAGATTTAATTGAAGATGCAAAAGCAAAAAAAGATACAATGTCTGTATCAGAGTTTATAAAATATATGCTTAAAAAATCAGGTTATATTAAGGCATTAGAAGAAGAAAAAACAATAGAAGCTGAAAACAGACTAGAAAACTTAGACGAATTCTTAACAGTTGCTATGGAATTTGAAAACGAAGAGGCAGAAAATACTTTACAAGATTTCCTAGAGGGAATGACTTTATCTTCAGATATAGACAATGTAGAAGAAACAGAAGATTCTGTAACTCTTATGACACTTCATAGTGCCAAAGGGTTGGAATTCCCAGTCGTATTTTTAGTTGGAATGGAAGAGGGAATATTTCCGGGATTTAGGTCAATAGGAGAACCTGAAGAAATAGAAGAAGAAAGACGTTTATGCTATGTTGGTGTTACTAGAGCAAGAGAAAATTTATTTTTAACTTGTAGTAAAATGAGAACAGTTTTTGGTTCTACAAGCTGTAATGCACCATCGAGATTTTTAGAAGAAATCCCGCAAGAACTATTAGATGGATATGATGATGCATTTGGAACAGGAATCAAAAAGCAAAGAGAAGAAAGAGAATATGCATGGACTTATGGAAACAAGAACGGTGCAGGAAAAATTAAATCTTATAATATTAATGATGTGGCAAATAAAACTGTTGCAGCAGCAAGTTCAGTTTTTGGAAAAGCAAGTTCAAGTTTCGGAAGGTCTGCAGAAAGTTTCTTAAATGGACTTGGAAAATCTGCAAGTTCAGCTAATGTAGACTTATCTAAGTACACTGCTGGTGTTAGAGTATTCCATAAAAAGTTTGGGGAAGGAGTTATTACTAAAACTGAACCAGAGGGAGAAGATTTAAAAGTAGATATAAGCTTTGATAAAGTAGGACATAAGAGGCTTATGGCTAAGTTTGCTAAGCTTGAGATTATATAGTTTTAAAATAAAGTATGTAATTTAGACATAAAAATAAAGAAATTTAAAAGAATTTTAAGAAAATGGAAGATAAGTAGGGAGATTTGATTATTGAAAAAAATGGAAACATGGTATAAAATATAAAAAATTTTGAGTATTAGGAGAGATATGGTAATGAAAAATGTACTTATCAAAGTAAGGACATCCATGAAATTCTTTATATTAGTAAGTATAGCAACATTTCTTATTGTTGGGGCAGTAAGTTTATTATATAAACCTATATATAGTGTTACTTTAGATGGCAAGCTTATTGGGTATTGTACACAGAAGAGCAAATTGCAAGAGAGAATCGATGAATATGTAGAAAATGGCAATGGAGATAATAAAAATGTAGCTTTTGTAGAATTAGATAGTATGCCTAAATATGATTTGTGTTTATTAAAAAGAGGAATAACTACAAATGATGAAGAAATATTTGAAAAAGTTGCAGAAAATGGAACTACATATTACAAATACTATGCAATTTTAGATGACAATGAGGAAAAACTTAGTGTAGCTGATTTTTCAACAGCTGAAGAAGTAGTGCAAGGACTAAAAGATAAAAATAGTGAAAATGCAGATAATATACAAATTATAGAAAAATATGATACTGAGTTTGCTGATTGCGTAGATAAAGACGAAGCAATTGAAAGTTTATATGAAGAGAAAAAAGTTGAGAAACCTGTTGTTAAGGTGGCATCATCAAATAGTAGTACATCAAAAATATCATCAAAAAGTAGTGGAAATGCAGCAGGATTTTCAACTTCTAGAAATATGTCAAGAACAACAGCATCACTAGGTATAAATCTTATAAAACCTATTACAGGAACAATAACTTCAAGATTTGGTTCTGTAAGTAGTATTAGGTCAGGGGCTCATACAGGGCTAGATATAGGAGCATCTTCTGGAACACCTGTGAAAGTTGCGGCATCTGGTACTGTAATATGGGCAGGATATAAAGGTTCTCTTGGAAATTTGGTTGTAGTACAACATTCAAATGGTGTACAAACATATTATGGACATTGTAGTAAAATTTATGTTTCAAGTGGACAAACTGTTTCTCAGGGACAAACAATATCTGCAGTTGGGTCAACAGGAAATTCAACTGGACCACATTTACATTTTGAGATTAGAGTAAATGGTGTGGCTTATAATCCGCAAAATTATGTGTACTAAAAATTATTGACAACCATAAATGAAAAAGTTATAATAAGAGGGTAACATGTCAATAAACAATAGCAAAAGGAGAAAAACTATGAGGATTATTGTAGCTACAAATAATGAGGGGAAATTGGAAGAAATAAGAGAAATATTTTCTAACTACGACATTGTTTCAATTAAAGAAGCAGGCTTTGATTTGGAAGTAGATGAAGATGAAAACACATTTGCGGGAAATGCTATGAAAAAAGCAAAAGCTTGCGCAAAGCTAACAGGAGAACTTTGCTTGGCAGATGACTCTGGGTTAGCAATTGAATACTTTAAAGGATGGCCAGGGGTAAAAACCAATAGATGGATGGAAGGGACAGATAGGGATAGAAATATTGCTATCGTGAAAATAATGGAAGAACTTCCAAAAGAAGAAAGACTGGCCAACTGGGTTACTGCAATTGCTGCAGTTGATAGAGTCGGGAACTCATATGTGGCAACTAATAGTGTAACCGGTTTTATTTCAACATCATTAAGAGGAAAAAATGGTTTCGGATTTGATGAAATTTTTGAGCTAGAGAATGGCAAGACCTTAGCTGAGCTTAGTTCAAAAGAAAAAAATGAAATAGGAGCAAGAAGGAAAGCATTAGAACAAGTAAGAAATTACTTGGACTCATAGAACAATAGGGAGATGTATTTCTCCCTATTTTTTTATAAAAAGAAAATGTAATAAAAAACAGCAAATATAGAAAAAACTAGTGGAGATAATAACAACACAGGAAATAAACAAAATACAAAAGCTAATACTACAAATTCACAAGTAAGTAACAAAATATAGACATTATAGAGATTTATAAAATAAAAATAAATGATTAAAAATAGCAACCAAAGTATTGCTATTTTTCTTTTTATCTAGTAAAATTAACAAAGAGAAAGATAAAAAACATTGCAAAAAAATAATAAATATAATAAAATTACATAAACTAACAATAAGAAAAAATAGGAGGAGAGAAACAATGCCAGAAAATCAAGATGAAATGAAAATAAAACAAATGATAGATGAATTAGTAGAAAAAGCAAAGAATGCATCAAAGGAATACTTAAAACTAGACCAAAAAACAGTAGACAACATAACAAAAGCCATGTCAATGGCAGGACTAGAACATCACATGGAATTAGCCAAAATGGCGGTAGAAGAAACAGGAAGAGGAATATATGAAGACAAAATAACAAAGAACATGTTTGCAACAGAATACATCTATCACAGCATAAAGCACGAAAAAACAGTAGGAATAATAAGAGAAAATGACGAAGATGATTATGTAGAAATAGCAGAGCCAATAGGAGTAATAGCAGGAGTAACACCAGTTACAAACCCAACATCAACAACAATGTTCAAATCAATAATAGCTGCAAAAACAAGAAATGTAATAATATTTGGTTTTCACCCATCTGCACAAAAATGTTCAGTAAGAGCAGCTGAAATTTTAAGAGAAGCAGCAATAAATGCAGGAGCACCAAAAAACTGTATATTATGGATACCAGAGCCATCAGTTACAGCTACAAGATTACTTATGAACCATCCGGGAGTAGATTTAATTTTAGCAACAGGTGGAACAGGAATGGTAAAATCTGCATATTCATGTGGAAAGCCAGCATTAGGAGTAGGTCCGGGAAATGTACCTTGTGTAATTGAAAAATCAGCTAAATTAAAAACATCAGTAAATGATTTGGTAATGTCTAAATCATTTGATAATGGAATGATATGTGCATCAGAGCAATCTGTATTAGTAGAAAAGGAAATATATCAAGAATTTGAAAAATTAATGAAAAAAGCAGGATGCTATTTTGTAAATCCAGAGGAAAAAGAAAAATTAAAAAATACAATGTTTGATTGGAATGAAGAGACAGGATTTAAACTAAAATCATTCATACCTGGTCAAAGCCCATACCAAATTGCAAAACAAGCAGGATTTGATGTACCAGAAGATACAAAAGTAATTGTAGCATATGAAGAGGGAATTGGAAGAGATTATCCATTTTCTAAAGAAAAATTAAGTCCAGTTCTAACATACTATATAGTAAAAGACTTTGATGAAGCACTAGATAAAGCCGAAAGATTACTAGAATTTGGAGGATTAGGTCATACAGCAGTAATCCATTCAGAAGATAGAGAAAAAATACTAGAATTTTCTGAGAAAATGAAAGCTGGAAGAATAATTGTAAACTCACCATCAACTCATGGAGGAATAGGGGATATTTATAATACAAATATGCCATCATTAACACTTGGATGTGGTTCATTTGGAGGAAACTCAACAACTGCAAATGTATCAAGTGTAAACCTTATAAATATCAAAAGAGTTGCAAGGAGGAGAGTAAATATGCAATGGTTTAAAGTTCCAGAAAAAATATATTTTGAAGCAGGTTCAATTGCTTACCTAGAAAAAATGCCAGATATAGAAAGAGCATTTATCGTAACAGACCCCGGAATGGTTAAATTTGGATATGTAGATAAAATTCTATATCATATAAGAAAAAGAGCAAATCATGTACATTGTGAAATATTCAGTGAAGTTGAATCAGACCCATCATTTGATACAGTAAATAGAGGATTAGAATTAATGAATAACTTTAAACCAGATGTAATAATTGCTCTAGGTGGAGGAAGTGCAATAGATGCGGCAAAAGGAATGTGGCTATTTTATGAACATCCAGATGCAGATCCAGAAGGATTGAAGCTAAAATTCATGGATATAAGAAAACGTACTTATAAATTCCCAAAACTTGGAGTAAAAGCAAAAATGGTAGCAATACCAACAACATCAGGAACTGGTTCAGAAGTAACATCATTTGCAGTGTTAACAGATAAAGTAAAAAATAAAAAATATCCTTTAGCAGATTATGAACTAACACCAGATGTTGCAATAGTAGACCCAGACTTAGTAATGAGTTTACCTAAATCAATTACGGCAGATACTGGAATGGATGTATTAACACATGCAATTGAAAGTTATGTATCTAATATGGCATCAGACTATACAGATGGTTTAGCGGAAAAAGCAGCAGAATTAGTAATAGAATATTTATTAGAAGCATATGAACATGGAGATGACAAAGTAGCTCGTGAGAAAATGCATAATGCAAGTACAATTGCAGGAATGGCTTTTACAAATGCATTTTTAGGAATAAATCACTCTCTAGCACACAAAATAGGAGCAGAATTCCATTTACCACATGGTAGAATAAATGCAATTTTATTACCTTATGTTATAAAATATAATAGTAGTAGGCCTACAAAATTTGTATCTTTCCCTAAATATGAATACTTTATAGCAGATGAAAAATATGCAAGGCTTGCTAAAAAAGTAGGATTAAAGGCAGATACCACAGAAGAGGGTATAAATTCATTAATTACTAGAATTCAAGAGATGAATGAAAAATTAAATATACCTAAATCTTTTAAAGATGCAGGTATAGATGAAACTGAATTTATGGCAAAAGTCGATATGTTAGCAGATAGAGCATTTGAGGACCAATGCACTACTGCAAACCCTAGAGTGCCTTTAGTTTCTGAGATGAAACAAATTTTGATTGATAGTTATTATGGAAATGAAATAAAATAATTTTAGTAAAAGGACCGTTTTTTTTTGATTGGGGACGGTTCTTTTCGTGAAAAGAACCGTCCCCAATCAAAAATTTTTTTCATAAAAATGGAAACCAAAGCATATAATATACTAATGCCAAACAACAGAAACAAAAAAGTAAAATATTACCAAATTTGACAAAATTCGAAGAACGAGGTATAATAGAAACTGTTGTTAAAGGAGGTATCTGTTATATGCAGAAAAACAAAAAGAAGATATCATTAATAAAAATGATAATAATATGTTTAATATTAGTCTTACTTTCAGGAGTTGGAGTAATGGCTGTAACAACACAAGTAAACACAGTAAAAATCCAATTATCAAATGGATATGAAATGACAGTGCTTACATCAAAGACAAATGTAAAAGAAATACTAGAAGATAATAATATAATATTAGAAAATAATGAAAAAGCAACACCAAATGTTGATGAAGAAATATCATCAGACAAGTTAATAAAAATAACAGACAAGTCTAACCAAGAAATAGAAGTTGCCAAAGTATCTGAAAGTGGAGTTGAAACAACACTAGATACAATACTTGGAGCATATGCACAAATTACAGAAAAAATAGTTGAAGAAGAAGAAACAATACCTTTTGAAACTATAACAAAAGATGTATCAGCTGGTGCATCATCTACAAAAAACAAAGTGCTACAAGAAGGTGTTGAAGGAAAGAAAAAAGTTACTTACAAAGTAAAATATCAAAACGATACTGAAATAGAAAAAAATAAAATTTCAGAAGAAACAATACAAGAACCTGTAAATAAAATAATTCAAGTAAGTTCAAATGTTATAACATCAAGGTCAGAAGGAACAACAAGAGGAAAAATAACAGGAACAGTTTCAGAATACCAAGAATATGCAAGAGAAAGATGTTCAGCATATGGATGGTCAGATGGAGATTTTAGTGCACTAGTAAAACTTTGGAATAGAGAAAGTGGGTGGAATCCAAATACCCGTAACAGTAGTTCAGGTGCTTATGGAATACCACAAGCTTTACCTGCATCAAAAATGGCGTCAGCAGGATCTGATTATATGACAAATTATAAAACTCAAATTAATTGGGGATTAAGCTATATTAGTTCAAGATATGGAAGCCCATCTTCAGCTTGGAGTTATTTCCAAAGTAATGGATGGTATTAAGATAAAAAAATAGCAAGTTGAAAATAATTCAGCCTGCTATTTTTGCGTTATTTTAGAAAAAACTTTACAAAATAAAGAAAACTTTATATAATGTATCCGTATAAAATTGACACAAAAAGAACCGGTTCCAATGTGTCAAAAGAAAGGCGAAAAATATGAAACTAATATCATGGAATGTAAATGGAATAAGAGCATGCCTAAAAAAAGGATTTGAAGAATTTTTCAAATTACAAGATGCCGACATATTCTGTTTACAAGAAACAAAAATGCAAATAATAAAAGGACAAGAAACCAAGGAAATACAAGAAATATTAAATTTACCAATTTTCCAAAAATATCACTGCTATTGGAACAGTGCAGAGAAAAAAGGATATTCTGGAACAGCAATATTTACCAAAAAAGAGCCAATATCAGTAAAATATGGAATAGACATCCCAGAACATGACAAAGAGGGAAGAGTAATAACATTAGAATTCGAAAATTTCTATATGGTAGATATATATACACCAAACTCAAAAAGAGAACTAGAAAGACTTCGGATATAGGCAAATTTGGGAAGATGAAATAAGAAAATATCTATCAGACTTAAAAAAACAAAAACCAGTAATAATGTGTGGAGACCTAAATGTAGCACACAAAGAAATTGACTTAAAAAATCCAAAAACAAACAGAAAAAATGCAGGATTTACAGATGAAGAAAGAGAAAAAATGACAGAATTATTAGAGAAAGGATTTACAGATACATTTAGGTATTTATATCCAGATAAAGAAGAATGTTATAGCTGGTGGTCATATATGGGAAAAGCGAGAGAGAAAAATGTAGGCTGGAGAATTGATTATTTTATAGTATCAAATGATATAAATTCAAAAATAAAAGAAGCATATATTTATTCAGATATATATGGAAGTGACCATTGTCCAGTGGGGTTAGAAATTGAAATTTAATAATTGCCCCATTGGGACTGATTCTTTTTGGGAAAAATGACACAAAAAGAACCGGTCCAAATGAGTCAGAAAGGAAGTAAAAATGAAAGAAGAAATAAAAAGTCACGGAAAAACATGGGTATTTTTCTTTACAATAGGAATTTGCCTAATGATAGCATACAAAATAATAGAGAGCATAGGAAACTTAACAAGTGTAATAGGAAATTTAATATCAATAATATCGCCATTTTTTGTAGGACTATTAATGGCATATTTACTATATATTCCAGAAAACAAAATAGAAAGATTATACAAAAAAGCAAAGCCAAAATTTGTAAGAAAAAATGCAAGAAAATTTGCAATCTTAACAACATATTTAATGGCTATTTTAATACTAGTCATAATAATAAACTTTATATTACCAGTTTTAGTAGAGAGCATAAATGAATTGATAGGAAATCTAGAAAACTATTACAACAAAGTAATAGAAACATATAACAATTTACCAGAAGACTCAGTATTCAAAACAGAAAGAGTATATAATGCACTAAAAGAAATACAAAATTTTAATATTGAGCAATACCTAAGCTTAGATAGGATAACAGGATATGTAAAAGGAGTTGTAGGTTTTGCAACAGGAATATTTGATGTGTTTGTTGCAATAGTAGTTTCAATTTACATATTAGCAGAAAGAAATGAAATATTATCATTCCTAAAAAAGCTAACACAATCAATGTTCAAAGAAAAGACAGTAAATAAGATAGAAAAATATTTTTATAGAGCAAATGGAGTATTTTTCAAATTCATATCAAGTCAATTTATAGATGCTTTAATAGTTGGAATTTTAGCAACACTGGTTATGAGAATATTAAACATAAAATATGCAATATTACTAGGATTTACAATTGGATTATTTAACATGATACCATACTTTGGAGCAATAATTGCAATATCAATTTCAGCAATAATAACTTTAATTACTGGAGGACTTTCAAAAGCTGCAATTATGCTTGTATCAATAATAGTTTTACAACAAATAGATGCAAATATAATAAATCCAAAAATAATAGGAGATTCACTAGAAATAAGTCCAATACTTGTAATTTTATCAGTAACAATAGGTGGAGGATATTTTGGAATAATAGGAATGTTCTTAGGAGTACCAGTTGCAGCAATTTTGAAGATTCTGGTAAATGATTACATTGACAACAAGCTTCAAGTATAGTATATTATTGGTGTAAGATTTTAAATGCAATGAAAGGAGAGGTTTATGGGAAAAACAAAAAACGGAAAAATAATAATAAAATTTAGTTTAATGTGGTTTTTTGTTGTAATAATTATAATAGCATTAGTAATTTCATTTTTCAAAAACCGTATATTTGCTACAAATACGGCAAATAAAGAAACAGAAACAGTAGTTGCATTTGAAGAAAACCAAAAATCAGTTGATGTAGTTCAGGTTATGCTTGAAAATACAAATTCAGATAAAAAAATGATAAATGAGCAAAGAGATGTCCAGTTTGAAACTCAATATGAAGACAACCCTAATTTACCAAGAAATGAAGAACAAGTAAAACAAGAGGGGAAAATCGGAAAAGTTCAGGTAACTGCTCTTCAAGAATATAAAGACAATCAAATGATAAATGAAGAAATAATAGATAGCAAAACATTAGAAGAAGTTGTAACAAAAATAGTATACAAAGGAACATCAGATTTTCTAAAAAAATACAGTGTACATATAGATGACCAAATGTACTTATTAGAGGCAGAAGACTTAAAAGAAGAAGCAAAAGACGACTCAAATACAATTTGCAATGTTCCAAGATACCTAAATGTAAAAATAAAAGAAGCAGGAGAAGACTGGATAAAAGTATCTTATAATGGTAAAGAGGGATATTTAAAAACAACAAACATAACATCAGAAGCAGTAACACCTATGATAAAAGAAAAAAATAGAATAGCAACATTAAAAAATAATTTAAACATAGATATGGACTTAAGTGTACCAAGTGGATTAACACTTAGTGATTTCAAAACAGTATTATCAAATAATTTAAGTGATAAAAACAAAATATTTGAACAAAGTGCAGAATATTTTTATAAAGCTGAACAAAAATATAAAGTAAATGGTATATTTTTAGCATCAATAGGAATTCACGAAAGTGCGTGGGGAACATCAAAAATTGCAAACGACAAAAACAATTTATTCGGATTTACGGCATATGATAGTGACCCATATAATAGTGCAACATCATTTGATAACTATGAAAGCGCAATAAATAAAGTTGCAGAGGCTTTATCAACAAAATATCTACATGTTGCAGGAACAAAAATAAGTGATGACTTAACAGCTACTGGTACATATTTTAATGGAACAACTGCAAAATCAGTAAATGTAAGATATGCAAGTGACACAGGTTGGGCAGATAAAGTATTTAATTATATGCAATATTTATATAATAAGTTATAATTAAGAAAAGGTTATGAAAATGAATTTTAAAAGAAAGATAAAAATAAAAGATAAATGGATAAAACCCATATTTTTATGTTTCTTTATTATAATAATTATACTTTTGTTTGCATATGGAAATATAATAAGCAAAAATATAAAACGAAAAAAATTTGCAAATGAAAATATGAAATCATATGAAAATAATAAAGAACAGGTTTTTAAAGTAGAAAAAATTCTTATATGTAGTAGTGCAAATGCAGTAGATTTTAGTGAAAAGCAAACTCTTCAAGATATGAGTATTTATCAATATACAGACATAGCAGTATATATAAATAATGGAGATGAACTTACAAATAAAAATACAGTAAAAAAGCTCTACATTGATAATATAAGTTTAGAGGGTACAAGTGATATAGGAAAAAAGAGTTTAAATTATAAAAATATTTTGAAATTTGGACTAAAAAAAGATAATAAGACTAAGTCTAATGCAGATGAAAATGACACCACGTCTGGACATGACGTTTTTGCCGGACTTTTAAATAATACATCTTCAAGCAATAGTGCAATAGATGTAGGAAGTATCAACACAAATGATGAAGATGACATGATAAGTTTAACAAATAATACCTCATCAGAAAATGCTACAAATGATACATCAAAACAAGGCGAGAATTCAAGTGTTTCGGAAGATGGCGAAGAAAGTCAGGCAGAGCAAAAAGACGAAAAAATAGATTTTAACATAGTATATACAAACGAAGAAAATGAAAAGGCAAATTATGATGAACCAACATTTTACACAGATTGTTCAAATCCAATAACATTAGAATATTTGAATAATGATATAGTAACACATTACAAAATGGATGAAAACAAAAGTGTATCATTTGATGGAAGTATTTTAAAAGAGGTTGGGGTTGCTACAGAAAGTCTTAATTGTAAGGTGAAATTTAAGATTAATATAATAAATAACAATGATGAAAAATATTCATGTTGGATAAACTTTAGTATCCCGTTAGACGATATTTATGAGGGAACAACAATGAAAGCGAAAACAACAAATAGCCAAAAATATGTATTTTTTAGAGAATAAAAAATACATATTTTTTGTGTTTTGTAATAAAATTTAAAGAATTACAAAATATAAAAATAGGTGATAAAATGCAAAATTTTTCAGAATATGTAAATACTTTAAAAAGAAAAATAAAATTTTCAAAAGAAGAAACTATTTTTGTATGTATAGGTTCTAAAAATGTTGTATGGGATAGTATAGGACCATATGTAGGGAGTTTGCTGAAGAGAAGAATTGGTGAGAAATATGTTGTAGGGGATTTGGAAAACAATGTCTGTTCAAAAAATGATTTGATGAATTATTATCCGAAATTCAAGAATAAATTTGTTGTTGCAATAGATTCAGCAGTTTCAAGCAAAGATTTGCATGGACAAATTTTTGTTACAGAAAAGCCAATTATTATGGGATTGGGTGTGAATAGAAATAGAGGTATTGTTGGTGATGTTGGAATTAAGGTGGGAACCGGGATTGAGGTAAGTGATGAGAGGTATGTGGTCGAGATGGCAAATGTTGTGGTTGAGGGGATTTTGTTCTTTTGGGACCGGTTCTTTTGTGAACAATTTTTGCCACATTGTGCCATATTGGGACCGTTTCTTTTTGTGACATTGGCATTGGCACAAAAAGAAACGGTCCATATGAGCTAAAATAAAAATGCACCTAAAAGACTTGGGTCCTTTTGGTGCATTAATTTATTTTCCAAAATCAACCTTAACATTTTTACGAGCTTCGTCATCAGATTTGAATAAATCGCGAGATGTAAAATTAAACATACCAGCAATTATATTTGATGGGAAAACTTGAAGTTTTGTGTTGTACATTGTAACAGTATCATTGTAAAATTGTCTTGAGAATGATATTTTGTTTTCTGTGTTGCTTAATTCTTCAGATAATTGTTTGAAGTTTTCATTAGCTTTTAGTTCCGGATAGCTTTCAGAAACAGCCATGATTGTTTTTAATGTAGAAGAAAGTTGGTTGTTAAGTTCAGCTTTATCTTCAACTGTTGTAGCATTTGCCCAAGATGTACGAAGTGCTGCGATTTTTTCGAATGTTTCTTGCTCGTGGTTCATGTAACCTTTTACTGTTTCTACAAAGTTTGGTATTAAGTCAAATCTTCTTTGTAATTGTACATCAATTTGACTCCATGCGTTGTCTACCTTCATTTTTGATTGTACTAGACTATTGTATGTTGATATTATGAATGCTATTATTACAACGACAATTATTAAGATAATCCATAACATAGTTTGTTACCTCCTATTTTTTTGTTTTAATATATCATAGTTTTGAGTTTTGTGCAAGGGGATTTTTCTCTTTTGGGGACGGGGGTATGATTCATTTATGATAATGTCTTAATAAATCATTTAGGAAAATGTCTTAATTTTAAAATTTATGATATAAGTATATCTAATAAAAATATTGGAGGTACTTATAAGAAAGGTAGAATTAAGAATGAATGAAGAATATAAATATAAAATAATAAAAAAATTAGTAGAAACAAAAGGTAACAAGCAACGAGCAGCTGTTAAATTAAAAAGATCCGTCAGGCAAATTGATAGAATGATTGCTGGATACAAAGAATTTGGTAAAGAGTTCTTCGTTCACGGAAATCGTGGCAGAAAGCCCAAGAATGCTCTTACAGATGAATTAAAAACAGAAATAGAATTATTATACATAAATAAATATTTTGATTGTACTTATACTTTATTTAAAGAATTACTAGAAAGAAGAGAAAACATAAATCTATCTGTTGATGAAATTAGAGTTATCTTAAGAGATAGATTTATATTCTCTCCTAGAACTCATAAATCAACTAAAAGAAAATTTAGAAAAAAACTTGAAAATGAAATCAAAATAGCTAAAAAGAAAGAACAAGAAAAGCTAAAAACTAAATTGGTACTTGCTGAAGATGCTCACCCAAGACAACCTAGGTGCCAATATTTTGGTGAAGAACTTCAAATGGATGCTTGTATACATCCATGGTTTGGTGAAGAAAAAACAGCTCTGCACGCAGCTATTGATGATGCTACTGGCCAAGTAGTTGGTTTATATTTTGATAAGCAAGAAACTTTGAATGGTTACTACAATATAACTCATCAAATACTTTCTAAATATGGTATTCCATATCTAATTAAAACAGATAAAAGAACGGTATTTGAATACAAAAAGAAAGCATCCTCTAAAGTTGAAGAAGATACTTTCACGCAGTATGCTTATGCCTGTAAACAATTAGGCATACATATCGAAACAAGTTCTGTACCAGAATTTAAACCACGTGTGGAAAGACTATTTCAAACTTTACAACAAAGACTTCCACAAGAACTTAGAATAGCTCAAATCACTACCATGGACAAAGCTAATGAGTTCTTAAAACAATTCATAATTCAATACAACAACAAGTTTGCTCTGTGTATTAATAATAACAAATCTGCCTTCGAAAAGCAACCCTCTGAGGAAAAAATAAATTTAACTTTAGCTTTATTGTGCCAAAGGGTTATTGATAGTGGTCATTCAATAAAATATAATAATGAATATTATAGATTTATAAATAAAAATGGTAATCCTATTTATTTTAATAAAGGAACCAAATGTACAGTTATAAAGTCTTTAAATGGTCAATTATTTGCTACGGTAGATGAATCTATATTTGCATTAGAAAAAATATCAGAAATACAAGCTAAATCAGAAAATTTTGATGAAATTGAAAAAATAAAAGAAAGAAAAATTTATATTCCGAGGATGATACATCCATGGAAAGGAAAATCATTTGAAGAATTTGTAAAAAAACAAGAACATAGGTTAGAAGATGTCTCATAAAAATATTAGCACTAAACTATAAAAATTTAGTGCTAATAAATAAAATTTTTTAAGACATTTTCAAAAATGATTGACATTATACAAAAAAATTAGAATCATTTTTTGATACATTAAAGCATTATAGTATAAAAAATACGATTCCAAAATCCAATGTTTTAATAGCAATATATTTATTAAATGATTATAGTATAAAAGAAATAGCAGAATCACTTATTAAAAATTGCAAATATACAGAATATGTTGATTATATATTAGAAAATGCTAAAGATTGCAATAAACTATATGAGAATTTTGATAAAGCAATAGAAAATGAAAAATACATAAATAAAGAATATATAGCAAAAATATATTATAATTTTTATTTAAAATTATTGGATGATAAAATGTATAGCAAATATCTTTATTATGACTTCTTATATAACAAAGATGTAAGTAATCTAATAAGATTAAAAAATACATCTGAATTTGATTTTTATATAAATAAAATGCTTCAAAGTACGAAAGATGTAATTATACGAGAGAAGATATATATTTTTTTAGATAATAAAGAAGAATTATTTAAATTGTTATTTAATAAAGATAATGAATACAGGTTAATGCAAAATATTGAATTTTTAAAATATAACTATAATGATGAACTACTGAAATATTTTAAAGAGCGATTTTATGAAGTAGTGGCAATAGAAAAAAGTAGAGACAATTATAAAAAAGCTGCTACTTATATTGAAGCAATATATAAACTGAATGATGGGGAAAGATTAGTAAATGAATTAATAAATGAACTGAAAAGTTCAGAATATTCAAAGAGAATAGCATTATTTGATGAGATAAATAATGCTATAACTAAAGATTAATGATTATTAAATATAAAATTGGAAATGTCGCTTTTTTATAAAAAATATCGCTTACAAGCGACATTTTTTATAAAATTAATTGTAATAAAAACATAAAAGTGATAATATAATAACAAGATTATATTATGGAGGTATATAGTTTGAAAATAAGCGATTACGAAAAAGCAGAAACAAGTAATATTGATTATAAAGTGGCACTGGAAATAAATAATCCAAAAAGTTGGCTCAAATCAGTTTCCGCATTTGCAAATTCAAAAGGTGGAATTATTTTATTTGGTATTGAGGACAAAAAACATGAATTAATTGGATTAAAAAATGTAGTAGAAGATGTAGAAAAAATAACAGAAATTATAAATTCAAAAATAATGCCATTACCAAGATATGAAATTAATACATTTGTAGAAGATGGAAAAGACTTTCTAGAATTAAAAATAGGAGATGGACCATCAACACCATACTATTTGTTAGCAGATGGAAGAAAAGAAGCTTATATTCGTTCTGGAAATCAAAGCATATTAGCTCCAGAACATATATTAAATAATTTAATATTAAAGGGAAAAAATTTAACATATGATGCATTACCAACTAATTATAGGATTAAGGATTTAAGCTTTACATTACTTTCAGCAACCATAAAAGAGAAAACTAATAAAAAATTTGATGAAAATAAAGACTATTTTTCTTTGGGATTAGCTACTGAAGAAAAAGAATTAACTAATGCAGGACTATTATTAAGCGATCAGAATCCATTGAAGCAGTCAAAAATTGTATGTACAAGATGGAAGGGATTAAATAAAGGAATAATAGCAGAAGATGCTATAGATGATAAAGAATATACAGGTAGTATAATAGCATTATTAGAAAATGCAGATTCATTTATAAAGAATAACTCAAAAAAATCCTGGAAAATCGTTGGAATGGAAAGAGAAGAATTGGAAGACTATCCTATAACAGCTAGAAGAGAAGCAATTGTAAATGCATTAATTCATAGAGATTATCAAATATTAGGAGCGGAAATTCATATAGATATGTTTGATGATAGGTTAGAGATTACTTCTCCAGGAGGAATGTTTGATGGAAGTCTTATTCAGAATCTGGAAGTAAAAAACATTCCATCAATGAGAAGAAATATTATAATTGCCGATGTGTTTAGTAGATTAAATTATATGGATCGTAGAGGAAGTGGATTAAGTAGAATTTTAGAAAGTTATAATGATTCGATTCAAAAGCCTAAATTTATTTCCGATTCCTTATCTTTCACTGTAATATTTCCAAACAAAGGCTATTATAAAGATGAAATTAAGGTAGACAAAAATGTAGTAAGTGATGAAGAATTATTTTTGATTCAGTTATATAAAAATTTGCAAGATGGAAAAAATATTAGAAATAATACTATAAATCAAATAAAAAATATTTTTGATGAGGTAGGTTATGAGAAAATTTTTACAAGAGAAGATGTTAAAAGAATATTAAATGTAAAAGATACAAGGGCAACTAATATTATTTCTATGCTTGTAAAATTTAATTTTATAATAAAAACAGATGGAGCAAAATATAGATTTCAAAAGGATATTAAAAAATGACGGTTATAAGCGACATTTTTTATAAAAATATCGCTTTTGACCAACATTATATAAAATGAAGAGGTAAAAATGAAGCAAAAAGATAATAGTAAATCTAAAATAATTATAGGAATAATACTGGCTATAATAATATTATTATGTGCTATATATGTAGAATTTTCAAATAGCAATAATAATTCTGAAGAAAAACCAAACAATATATATTCCAATTTAAATATAGATAAGTCAAAACTGAATATTTTTTACTTAAATGTAGGTCAAGCCGATTCAACTCTTATAACAATGGGAGAAGATGTAATGTTAATAGATGCAGGAAATGAAAAAGATGGAAAATATATATCAGAATTTTTAAAAGCACAAGGAATAGAGCAAATAGATTATTTAATAGAAACTCATAGTGACGATGACCATAGTGGGGGAATTGAAACAATAGTAAATAATTTAACTGTTTCTAATGTGTATATGCCTCATAGTGCTATATCAAAAAGTGAAATAAAAGATAAAGTGCAGATAAAAATATTTTCAAATTTAGAACAAACATACAGTTTAGGCAATGCAACTTGGAAAGTCTTAAGTGTAGATAATTCAGAAGAGGTTAAAGAAAGTGGAGATAACGATACATCTATAGTAATACAACTGAGCTATAAAGATAATAAATTTTTATTTATGGGAGATGCAACAAGTAAAGTAGAAAAACAACTTTTAAATAAAGAAATATTAGGAAAAATTGATGTATTAAAAGTTGGACATCACGGTTCCAATACTAGTTCAAGTGAAAATTTTTTAAATGTAATTTTGCCAACATATTCAATTATTTCTGTAAATAATTCAGAATATAGTAAGCATCCTTCAGAAAATACAATAGAAAGACTTAATTCAATAAATAGTAAAATATATAGAACTGATGTGAATGGAACAATATGGATAACAAGCGATGGTAATACAATAAAAATAAATGAAACAGACATAAATGTAAATGGAGATAATAGAGAAGAAAAACTAATAGGGAATAGAGATATTCTCTATTTTTTTATTTTAATATATTCCCATTTTCATCAACAACTGTGTAAATGCCATCTTTTAATTGTAAATAATTTTTATAATGAACTTCTTCTTGAATTAGATCTTCTACTTTATATAAAGATTCATCAATATTTAGATTACAAAGCCTTTTAGGAATATAAAAAATCTCATCTCCAACACCATCTAATTTAGGTAAATTGGGAGTTTTTTCATCAACTATAGTAACAAAATAATTATTATTTTCTCCATCAATTTCATAGATAGTATTTTCTGGCATTTGCTTCAATCTACATATATCTCTAGAATTGTAAAGGAAATTTTTGAGTTCGTGAATGAAATCATCTATAAAAGAATCCTCTAATTCAGGCTTGTTTTTGTGTAAAGATTTATCTATTTCAGAAGTAGTGTGAGCTAATCCATTAAAAGCAGATGTTAGAGTATCATATAAATCCATAAGTATCACCTCCTTGGGAATTTATTTAGAAATAAAGATTAAAGAATTATATAAATTTAACAATTAGAATTAAATCTTATATATAATACAACGGATTTAAGAAAATTTCAATGAATTTTATAAAAAAATCATGAATCAACTTAATTATCCGCATATGATTGCCAAGTGCGAACAATTAGGTTAATTTTTAGATGTATATTATACTATTTATTTAAAATGGCAAGTATTAGTTGAAAAGCATCAACAAACCCATTCCTATAATATTTCTAATTCCAATAATCAAGATACATCATAAAATCATCATACAATTTATCAAGTTGCGACTGAACAAACTGTTTATTATCCTTAGAAACATTACGCAAAATCTTTTCACAAAACTTATCAAAATTCAAACTATACTTATAATCCTTATCAGAAAGTTGACAAAGCAAAGTCTCCTCTCTAAATTATAACCAATCTTTCAAAATATCATCATTAACCTCTCTTAAATTATTCATAATCTAAAACCTCCTAAAAATTAAAATTTTTCATTTTCAAAAAGTACCTACAAAAGTTAAAATTCTAAGAACAAACGTACCATACTAGTTGGGTAAAAATTGGGTAAAATCCACTCAAAAAACTACCTAAAAATGCACAAATGTTCTGCAAATCAAAACTCTTGTAAATACCGAAATACCAACAAAAACTCTAATTTTCACAAAACTACAAAAAGTGGTCAGCCGTCGCTCATAATCCTAAGGGGAGTTTGAAATAATTTTGCTTTACAATTTTGACTTAATCGCTACAGCTTGAGTAGTTGTGGCGATTTTTTGTTTCCCTTAAATTGGTTGCTATAATGCTTGAAAATAGCACTATTATGTCAAATTGGGGAGAAATTGGGGATCAACTTCTAAATTGACATAGAACCTCTAAGAAAATCTCATTTCATAAAAATTCTTAAAGTCATTTTTGCAACAAAGTAAATCAAAAAAATATAAATATGAGAGTTACAAAAAAGATTTATAGATAATATTGAATTACTAATCTGCCTTGCTTGAAATTAACAAATTCTCTAATACATTTCCAGC